>JAADGA010000069.1 GCA_013152615.1 Alphaproteobacteria bacterium | reverse complement strand
GAGGATGTTCAGGGGAATATCTATTACCGGGCCAAGAAGGGTCCGAAACGCTGGGTTATTTTCAAAACTGAAATTGACGCGTCCAAAATTCCGCCCGAATGGCGCATGTGGTTGCATCATACTGTCGATTATACCCCGCTTGAACGAAAACCGGATCGCAAGGAATGGGAAAAGACCCTTGAGCCGAATATGACCGGCACTGTACACGCCTATTTTCCTGTCGGCAGTCTGAATGCCGGGGGAGTGCGCCGCAAAACAACCGGTGATTATGAGGCCTGGACCCCGGATTTGCCCGAGTCCGGACGAGCGTAGGGCATTCATCTGGCAAACTTCAATCTGGCAGGCTTTAATCTGACAGACTATGGGTAAACAGCCAAAGACAAGGCGACATATGAAAAACAATATCGTTGAAACATTGATCGGGGCCATCGTTCTGGTCGTTACCGCCAGCTTTTTATATTTTGCTTTTAATCATGCCAATGTATCCACCAGCGGCGGCAAGGATTATGTCATAAAATTTGACAAGATTGACGGGCTTTCTGTTGGTGGTGATGTCAAAATCAGCGGGATCAAGGTTGGAACAATCACCCGGGAATATCTGGATATGGATACCTTCCTCGCGGTCGTTGTCATCAGCATCAATCCGGCAATCAAGTTAACCGAAAGCACCTTTGCCAAAATTACCTCTGTCGGCTTGCTCGGCGGCAATTATCTGGTCCTTGATCCGGGGGACAGCGAAGACCCGATTCTGAAAGCCGGGGATCAGATTACCAATACCCAGGGGGCCGTGGACTTCCTTGGCCTGCTGGATAAATTTGTCAGTTCAGGCAGTAAAAAAGGCAATGACAAATAATGACTTTTTCGGCTAAAGTTTTTATTGCTTTGGGCCTGCTGTTATCTTTCATTACTCTGGGGGCTGCCGATCCGGTTGACAAGAACGGGGATCAGGGGATGATTTCGGTGGTTGTTCTGTCGGCGCTGGATAAAATCACCACTCAACTGTCAACTATAAAAATCAGACAGAATCAGACGGTACGCTTCGGGACACTCGAGATTACCCTGCGTTATTGTCATGCCAACCCGCCGGAGGATGCGCCGGAAAATGCCGCTTTCCTCGAAATTACCGATGTCGGCCATAACAATCAGAATAAAAAGGTCTTTACCGGCTGGATGTTCTCTTCCAGTCCGGCGCTGTCGCCGCTCGAGCATCCGGTTTATGATGTCTGGGTCAAGAAATGTGAAATGGTACCCGCCGGGGATTCTGTGTCGAGACAATAGAAATCGCCGTTGATTTTCAATGCCTGCTGCAAGCGCATTTTATAGTCATGACGCGAGATTTCAATCGCACCGAACTGTGACAGGTGCGGCGTCAGGAACTGGGTATCGAGCAGACAATAGCCCCCGGTCTTCAGCCGCGCCACCAGATAGGCCAGCGCCACCTTGCTGGCATCACTCACCGTATGAAACATGCTTTCACCACAGAAGGCGCCGCCGATAGCAACCCCGTAAAGGCCGCCGACCATCCGGCCCTGCTGCCAGCATTCGACCGTATGGACATAGCCGTCATCAAACAACTGGTGATAAAGCGTAATGATCTGATCATTGATCCAGGTCTCTCTGCGGCCTTTATTTTGCTCACTGGCGGCGCATCCTTCGATCACCGTGATAAAGGAGCTGTCGATCCGGACCTCAAAGGGGGCCTTGCGGATAGTGTGGGCGAGCTTTCGCGGAAGATGAAAGTCGTTCAGCGGGATAATGCCGCGATGCCGGGGATCAACCCAGAATATATCCGGTGATGCCGCCGTTTCCGCCATCGGGAAAATACCCTGTCTGTAGGCGTGAAGCAGCAGATCAGCCGTCACCTTATCCATTGATAGAATTCAGATAATTTTCCAGCCAGTGAATATCATAGGCCCCGTTAATAAAGTCATTTTCACGGATTAGCTTCTGATGCAGCGGAATTGTGGTCTTGATGCCGTCGATGACATATTCGCCCAAAGCCCGCCGAAGCCGCATCAGGCATTCATTACGGCTTTTGCCGTGAACAATCAATTTGGCAATCATGCTGTCATAATAAGGCGGCACGCTATAGCCGGAATAGATGCCGGAATCCACCCGGACACCCAGGCCGCCGGGGGTATGGTAATCACCGATTTTTCCGGGGCTCGGGACGAAGGTGAAGGGGTCTTCAGCATTGATCCGGCATTCGATGGCATAGCCGGAGAATTTAACGTCTTTCTGGCGGAAGGAGAGCGGCAGGCCAGCGGCGATACGAATCTGTTCCCGGACCAGATCAATGCCGGTAATCATTTCGGTGATCGGATGCTCTACCTGCAGGCGTGTATTCATCTCGATAAAATAAAATTGACCATCTTCATAGAGAAATTCAATCGTACCGACACCAATATAGCCAAGGCCCTGGATCGCCTTGCGGACAGTCTCGCCCATGCGGCTGCGCTCGCTTATATTAAGGGCAGGGGACGGGGCCTCTTCAATCACTTTCTGGTGACGGCGCTGGAGCGAACAATCCCGCTCGCCCAGATGACAGACATTGCCATGTTTGTCGGCGATGATCTGAAACTCGATATGACGGGGCCGTTCCAGATATTTTTCCAGATAAACCGCATCATCGCCAAAGGACGCGGCGGCCTCTTTTTTACAGGCCATGACGGCATTGCCCATATCATCCTTGCACTGGACCACTTTCATGCCGCGCCCGCCACCACCGGCAGCAGCCTTGACAATGACGGGATAACCAATCTTTTCGGCAATTTTTTCTGCGGTAAGGCTATCCTTGACTTCACCATCGGAACCGGGAACAACGGGAATGCCAAGATTTTTAACGACAATTTTTGCCGAAATCTTATCACCCATCAACCTGATATGATCCGCAGAAGGACCAATGAATTCGATATTATGTTCTGCCACTATTTCCGAGAATTTATCATTTTCAGAGAGAAATCCATAGCCGGGATGAATAGCGTCAGCCCCGGTTATCTGGGCCGCCGCAATTATCGACGGGATGTTTAAATAGCTGTCCCGGGAGGCTGGCGGTCCAATGCAGACACTTTCATCCGCCAGACGAACATACATCGCATCCTCGTCCGCGGTCGAATGTACCGCCACCGTGGCAATGCCCATCTCCTGACAGGCCCGATGGATACGAAGGGCTATTTCACCACGGTTGGCAATGAGAATTTTATCAAACATAAACACGCCCGTTATTCGATTATGACCAGAAGTTCACCGAATTCAACCGGCTGGGAATTTTTGACCAGAATCCGGCTGATGATGCCGTCCTTTGGTGCCAAAATCTGATTCATGACTTTCATTGCTTCGATAATCATCAATGTCTGTCCGGCGGTAACGTTATCACCAACCTTGATGAAATCCTCACTTTCCGGATCGGCAGCGGTATATAACGTCCCGACCATGGGCGAGAAAACCGCCCCCGGATGATCCTTGTCGATCGATTCGGTTTCCGGGTCTATTGCCGGGGTTTGAGCCGGAGGAACAGCTGGCGCAGGTGGCGGGGCGGCGATTGCTGCCGCACGCACAACCCTGATTTTCTTTTCCCCGTCCTGAATCTCGATCTCGCTGAGATCAGTTTCATCAAGCAATGTTGCCAGGTCGCGAATAATATCCTGATCCACAAATATTTTTGGCATATTTATATTGTCCTTTTTTTACTTAACTCAAAATATTACGCACGGCTTCCAGTGCCAGAATATAGCTGTTGGCCCCGAATCCGCAGATTACACCATTAGCAGCGGGAGAAATACAGGAATGATGGCGAAATTCTTCCCGGGCAAAAATATTGGAAAGATGAACCTCGATAATTGGAAAATCCACCAGCCGCAAGGCATCCACTATTGCCACAGAGGTATGGCTGAAAGCCGCAGCATTGATAATCAGCGCCGCATATTTCCCGCGGGCGACCTGTATCCGGTCAACCAGATCACCTTCGCTGTTGCTCTGATAAAAATCAACCGTAAAGCCCAGTTCTTTCGCCCGAACAGTCATATTTTCCGCGATGTCATCAAGGGTTTCCCTGCCGTATATTTCCGGCTCCCGCAGCCCCAGCATATTCAGGTTCGGTCCATTGACAACCAGTATGTTTTTCTTAATAACGTTTATCATAGCTACCCGTTCTTTATTTTAACAATGCTACATATAATATTTTCTGTTCATTTTGAAAACCGGGAATATACATTTGACGTGGAATAATAGTGAACTATAAAGGATCACGTTTATTCTGAAGCGTTTTTTTGTCAGGAACCGGAACCAGAGCGTGATTGAAATTACCCTTAACGGCGACCGCCGCGAAATAGCAGCCGATCAGACGGTAACAGACCTGCTGCAGGATTTAAAACTTGACCCGGCCAGAGTGGCGGTGGAAAGAAACCTTGAAATTATTCCGAAAACGACTTATCAGAATGTGAAACTCCTGAGTGGAGACAGACTCGAAATAGTGTATTTTATAGGTGGTGGCAGCTAATATGATCAAAGATATGAACGATAAATTTACCATAGCCGGAGCGGACTTCTGCTCGCGCCTGATCGTCGGTACCGGAAAATACCGGGATTTTGAACAGACGGCGCGCGCGGTTGAGGCGTCCGGTGCGGAAATCGTTACCGTGGCCCTGCGCCGGGTGAATGTCACCGATCCCGGCCAACCGATGCTGATGGATTATCTTGACCCGAAGAAATACACCTATCTGCCCAATACCGCCGGATGCTTTAGCGCCGATGAAGCCGTTCGTACTCTGCGTCTCGCCCGGGAGGCCGGTGGCTGGAAACTGGTCAAGCTCGAAGTGCTTGGCGATCAGAAAACCCTCTATCCCAATATGGTCGAAACCCTGCAGGCTACTGAAACATTAATCGGCGACGGTTTTGAAGTCATGGTCTATTGCAGTGATGATCCGATTATGGCGCGCAGGCTCGAAGACCTCGGATGCTGTGCGATCATGCCGCTTGGCGGGCCGATCGGTTCCGGCCTCGGGATTCAGAACCCGGTGCAGATCAGGCTGATCATCGAGCAGGCAAATGTGCCGGTACTGGTCGATGCCGGGGTTGGCACCGCCTCTGATGCGGCGGTTGCGATGGAGCTTGGCTGTGACGGTGTGCTGATGAATACCGCCATCGCCGAAGCAAAAGATCCAATTGCGATGGCGCGGGCGATGAAGCTTGCGGTTCAGGCCGGAAGAACCGCTTATTTCGCTGGCCGGATGCCGAAAAAACTCTATGCCGATCCGTCCTCGCCCCTTGGCGGCCTGATATAAGCGGCCTGATATAAGGGGGCTGGTATCAGGGGCCTGATATAATCAGGGTATCGATTCATTAATTGTTTTCGGGGTATGGCCGGTTAATTATGATTTGTCCGGATGTTTCTTCTTGAATTTCTCCGGCATGTTTGATCGGGTAATCACCAGTATATCCTGCGCCCGCAGCCAGCGCGGGGTATTCTTGGGCAGGGTATCGACCGCATGTTTGGCATTGACCATTGCGCCCCGTAAATTCCCGATCAGCAGAAATCTTTCCGCCGTCGCATAATAGGTCATGGCCTTGTTATGCTGCCGGTGATAGGCAATGGAGGCTTGGTACCAGGCAAAGGCGTTGTCGGGATCGCGGGACAGCGCAAAATCGAGGTTTTTCAACGCCTCCTTCAGATACTTGTTATCTTCTGCCGAAATCAGCGATTGAGCGAGAGACACCCGGATCAACGGCTCCCCGGGGAGGTATTTTACCGCGTTCCGATAAGGGGCTATTGATGCTTTTACCTTGCCATTTTCAAATAATATTTGCCCTTTTGTCTCCCAGAAATAGGGATCATCGGGGTGATTTTTCAGCAAAATATCAATCTCATTCAACGCCTTTTTCATTTTATTCTGCTTGTGATAGGCAAAAGTCCGGGCATAGCGGGCATAGAGACTGTGATCATTCTTGTCGTATTTATTGAAGGTGGCATAGGGCGGCTTTAAATAGCCATAAAGCTTGGCCTGCAACCGTTTGAACGCGTTTTCAATGGCTGTCGGTGTTTTTGCCTTGAAGTAGGGGGATTTGTCGACCCGTTGCCTCAGGCGGGCAATACGGTCAGTCGTCACCGGATGGGTGCTGGCATAGGGGTCCTGATAACGGCCCGACATTAAATCCTGATCACCGAGATAATTGAGGAAATCGAGCAATCCTTCGCCGGACTGGTGCGATTTGTCAAGGATTGTCACAGCG
The DNA here is from genome assembly GCA_013152615.1 of Alphaproteobacteria bacterium. GTDB lineage: Bacteria > Pseudomonadota > Alphaproteobacteria > Sphingomonadales > Emcibacteraceae > Paremcibacter. Next base: position 1,103 of record JAADGA010000069.1, on the reverse strand, counting down.
GCCTGATCGGCTTCGGATTCCTGGGTCCGGCTGTATTTCAGCGCTGTTCGCCGGCCAATCTGCTGGCCGCCAAGGATCAACGCCATCCCGGCATCACCGGCCCCGGCAGCAATCGCCGCCGCCCCAAGGATGGCCCCGAGCAGGGTCATGGTTGTCGCCCCCTTCATCCCCTCCGCATAGCGCGACAGATGAGCGCCGGTGATATGGCCGATTTCATGAGCAACAACCCCAATGACCTGATTGGCGTTTTTGGCCTGTATTAACAGTCCGGAATTGATAAAAATATTCTGCCCGCCGGCGACAAAGGCATTCAGGGTGCTATCATTAACCAGATATACCTTGACCGAATTTTTATCCAGCCCGGCAGCCTTGAGCAGCGGATCAATCATACGCCGGAGGGTATGCTCAATTTCCGCATCCCGCAATATTGCTATGCCGCCGCCTCTTTTGGCGGCATAACTGTAATTGAACAGGCTCAAGGTTAAGGTTATCGCCAGCCCGATAATTTGACATTTGTGGAGCAGGTTATTTTTTTTGATCATGGCATCAGGTTAAATAGTGTAAATCCATTCGTCAAACAGAATCAAGGTCGGCCTTGGCAGGCATTAAGCCCTACACCCCCATCGTGATGAAAATAAGGCTCTGAATTTGATTAACATTATTTCCTAGCCAAAGGTACGTTGCCACCAGCCGGTCTTTTTAGGGCCGCTTTTCTCAGGACTACTTTTCTCAGGGCTGGTTTTCTCAGGGCTACTTTTCTCAGGTTTGGCTTTCTCAGAGCTGCTTTTTTGGGGAGCGGTTTTCTCAGGCTCTGTTCCGGATTTCGGCGCGGCATCTGCCTTGGTCATGCCGTCGTTATGTGACGGCGCCGGGGCCGGGGATGTCTCTTTAGCATCCGCAGAAGGTTCCACGGTTTTCGGCTTTCTTCTGCTTCTGGTCCGTGGCGGATAGGGCCGTCTAGCCGGTTTCTGCTCAGCGGCACTATCAGAATCCGTCCCGGTTTTTACCGGGGTATCAACCGGTTTATTCTGTTGCTGCGGGGATTGACCTTCAGGCTTTTTGCCATCGTCTTCTTGGGCTGAGGGCACATTATTTTCACTGTC
>JAADGA010000068.1 GCA_013152615.1 Alphaproteobacteria bacterium | reverse complement strand
TAAAAAAGCGAAATGTTCTGAAATTACCGTGGCCCCGGTTTGCCGGACCAGTTTTTCCGCCCGTTCCAGTGACAGGCTGGCATCGCCGTTGGGATCAGTAAAATCATAGGCCCGGGTGCGGCCGATATCCAGTATAGCCATCACTTTCGGGATACCGCCCGCCTGGCGGAACAATTCACTGACAACGGCTTTGGTCGAGCCGTATTTTCGCTGTTTTAAAGGATTAAATGTCATTTTATTTTCCCCGTTTCCTTTTTCTGCTGTATATCTTTAATATAATTAATATCGCAAACTATAGCGCAAAAGTCATAGAGCCGTAAATGAAAGAATATGCCACCATCGAGCTGCTGAAAAAGCTGGTTTCCTATGATACCACCAGTTGGAAATCCAATCTGGCACTGATAGAATTTCTGGTGGATTATCTGAGGCAATATAATATTTCGCCAGAGGTGATATATAATGCCGACCGGACCAAGGCCAATCTGCTGGCAACCATTGGCCCGGTGGACAGGCCGGGTATCATCCTGTCCGGTCATACCGATGTCGTGCCGGTAACGGGACAGGACTGGTCCCATGATCCGTTTGATATGCACCAATGCGGCGACAGGCTTTATGGCCGGGGCACTGCGGATATGAAGGGTTTTGTTGCCTGCGTGCTGGCGGCGGTACCGGCGTTTGCCCGTGCTGATTTGACCGAACCGCTGCATCTGGCCTTTTCCTATGATGAGGAAACCGGATGCACCGGGGTGATCAGCCTGATTGAGCATATTCAGGCGATGGCGATAAAACCCCGGGCCTGTATTGTTGGCGAGCCAACCGGCATGAAGGTGGTCAATTCCCACAAGGGCATTTTTCATCTGTTGACCCGCGTTTATGGTCTTGAGGCTCATTCCAGTACCGATCGCGGGGTTAATGCGGTGATGTATGCGGCGGATATGATCAGTTTTTTGAGCGGACTGGCCCGGGAAATGCGGGATCGAACCCCGGCGATTAACGGTTTTGATCCGCCCTATACCACCGTTCATGTCGGTCGGATCAAGGGCGGAATTGCCTCAAATATTACGCCGTCCTACTGTGAATTTGAATGGGATGTCAGGCCGCTTCCGGGGGCCGGGCAGGATGAGATACTCACCCGGTTCGACCGGTATGTGGCGGATGATATTGTCCCCGCCATGCAGGCACGGGCACCGGGATATGGCCGGGTGGAAACGGAGATATTGGTGCATGTGCCGTCGCTGTTGCCGGAAAGCGGCGCGTCGGTGGAAACGCTGGTTCTGGCGCTGGCCAACCAGAATGACGTGGCTGTGGTCTCTTATGGTACCGAGGCCGGGATATTTCAGACAACCGGCGGGGTACCAACCGTGGTCTGCGGCCCCGGCAGCATCCTGCAGGCCCACCGGCCCGACGAATATATTGACGTGTCACAACTGGCGCAATGTGACGCCTTTCTGGGCCGGCTGTTAACACTAATTAAAAATCCGGATTAACCTGATGTCAGTGATTAAGGCGATTAAAAACCGAAATAGTGGCGCCATCATGGCCGATGAGGATATTGATCCAGATATCATCCGGCAAATTCTGGACGCGGCAGTCTGCACCCCGGTTCACCTGCGGACCAATCCGTGGCGGTTTGTGGTTATTCGGGGTCGGGGTCGCCACCGGCTCGGGGATTTTATGGTCCGGCGTCTCACCCGGGATATGGCTGAGCCGGACAGTCCGAAAAATATCAGGTATCTGGAGAAAATCCGCAAAAAACCGCTGCGCGCCCCGGTGATTATCGCCGCCGCCGCCGCGAAGCCGGATATTCCGCAGGCAATCATGCGCGAGGATGTGGCTTCGGTCGCCGCCGCCTGTCAGAATATTCTGCTGGCGGCAGTGGAGCTTAACCTGAATGCCATCTGGTGTACTGGCGACATCAGCTATGATCCGGCAACGGTGGAGTTTCTTGGCTTTGAAGCGGCAACGGAACTGGTCGGCTTGATCTATCTTGGTCATCCGCTCACCGAACCGTCAGCCAAAATCCGCCCGACAGCAGAAGCGTTCACCCGGTGGCTCGAGGATTAGCGGGCACCGCGCCGATTATCTGCCGAAGCACCACATCAGAATGCTTTTCTGGATGTGGAGGCGGTTTTCGGCCTCGTCCCAGATCACCGAGTGCGGGCCGTCGATGACCTCGTCGGTAACCTCGTCGCCCCGATGGGCCGGCAGGCAATGCATGAACAGGCTGTCTTTTTTGGTCTGGCGCATCAGTTTGCGGTTGACCTGAAACGGGGCGAGGATGGCAATGCGTTCTTCAGGATTGCGGTCACCCATTGAGATCCAGGTGTCGGTGACGACACAATCCGCCCCGGTTGCGGCCGCTGCCGGATCATGGGTCAGCGTCACCCGGCCACCATTATTCGCGGCCCATTCCAGTATCTGGGTCGGCGGAGAAAATTGTTTCGGACAGGCAAGTGTCAATTCGCAACCAAATAACACCGCCGCGTGAATCCATGATACCGCGACATTATTACCGTCACCGGACCAGACAATTTTCTTGTCCCTGATCGGGCCGAGATGTTCTTCAAAGGTCAGGACATCGGCCATCACCTGACAGGGATGGGAAAAATCGGTCAGGGCGTTGATCACCGGCACGGTGGCATATTCCGCCATTTCAAGCAGGGAGTCATGACTGTCGGCCCGGAGCATGATCGCATCGACAAAGCCCGACAGAACCTGTGCGGTATCGGCGACAGTTTCGCCCCGGCCAAGCTGCATGTCATTGCCCTGAAGCACAATTGCGGTGCCGCCCAGCTGATGAATAGCCATTTCAAAGGATACCCTGGTGCGGGTTGACGGTTTCTCGAAGATCATGGCAAGGCTTCGGTCCGCCAACGGCTGGTCCGGATGGATATAGCCCTTGCCGTGGCCCTGTCCGGCGGCTTTCAGCGCCCGGGCTTTTTCAATGATCTCCCGCGCCTCGCCAACATTCAGCGCCGCGAGGTCGAGGAAATGCCGATAAGGCGGGGAGAGGATAAAATTGCTCATGATAATTCGTCGGCAGGCGGTTCCGGAGTTTCCTCCCTGATATCAGTGCAGATTTCTTCCAGCTTTTCAAGGGCTTCGTCAATATGCTCCTGTTCGATAATCAGCGGCGGCAGCAAGCGCACCGTATGATCCGCCGCCCGGACAACCAGCAGGCCATGCTGGAGTGATTTCGCGACAAAAACCGGTGGCTCTATTTTTAGCTTCAGCCCGAGCATCAGGCCAATACCACGCACCAGCTCAATGATTTCAGGAAATTTGTTGCGTAAACTCATCAGGCCTTTTCTGAGCTGATAAGACATTTTCTCAACATGATCAAAGAAACCGTCCGCCAGCATAATATCCAGCACCTTGTTGCCAATCGCCATCGCCATCGGGTTGCCGCCATAGGTCGAGCCGTGGCTGCCAAGGGTCATGGCACGGCCAACTTTTTCGGTGGTTAGGCACGCCCCCATCGGAAAACCACAGCCGATGCCCTTGGCCGCGCACAGGATATCCGGGGTAATGCCGCTATGCTGATAGGCAAATAATTTTTCGGTCCGCCCCATGCCGCACTGGATTTCATCAACAATCAACAGGACATTATGCTTGTCACACAGGCCACGCAGGATTTGCATATTATCACTGGAAAGCGGTTTGATCCCGCCTTCGCCAAGCACCGGTTCGATCATGATGGCGGCGGTTTTATGGCTTATTGCCGCCTCGACTCTGGTCATGTCGCGATAAAAAGGCACCTGATCAAAGCAGTCCATCAACGGGCCAAAGCCCCGGGTCAGCTTTTCCTGACCGGAGGCGGCAATGGTGGCAAGGGTACGGCCATGGAAACAGCCCTCGAAGGTGATGATCCGGTTACGTTCCGGATGGCCGGTTTCATGATGATAGCGCCGGGCCATTTTGAGGGCGCATTCGACCGCCTCGGCCCCTGAATTGGTAAAAAACATGGTATCGGCAAAGCTGTTTTCCGTGAACCGCCGCGCCAGTCTTTCCTGTCCGGGGATGCGGTAGATATTGGAGGTATGCCAGACTTTGCTCGCCTGTTCGATCATGGTTTCGACCAGCTCCGGATGACAAAAGCCGAGGTTATTGACGCCAATGCCGCAGCCAAAATCGAGATATTCCTTGCCGTCCTGATCATAGGCATAGACTCCTTTGCCATGCTCAATCGCGATTTCGGTTCGGGCATAGGTCGGCAGGACAGGGGAAATGATATTTTCTTCCTGATTGTCTTCGCGACTATTTTGCATCTCTGTTCTCTTTCCTTTATCGGGCCGGGGTCTGTCAATACACCAATTTTATTATGGTCGCAACTTATAACCACTGTCAAACATCCGGTAGCAAATCAGGGTCAGGATAACATTCAGTACGGCAATATAAATCGCCCCGGTCAGGAGATTGCCGTCGGCATGGTTAATAATGCCATAGCGAAAGCCGTCAATCAGATAGAAAAACGGGTTGAACTGGCTGATGACATGCCACAGCCCCGGCAGGCGGTCAATGGAATAAAATGTCCCGGACAGGAACGACAGCGGCACAATGATAAAATTGGTAATACTGGCGCTTTGTTCCCATTTTTCGGCCCATATTCCGGCAATAAGACCGAGCAAGGCCAGCATCACCGCCGCGGAAAAGCCGTAATAAGCCACCGCCCAGATATGGGGGAAACTCAGATTGACAAACAGAAACATCGACAGGCTGACAAAAATGCCGACAAATACCGCCCGGGTCACTGCCGCCAGGGTGAAGGCAAAGGTTATTTCTCCGGCTCCGAGCGGGGCCAGCAGCAGATCGACAATATTGCCCTGCATCTTGGAGGTCATCAGGCTGGAAATCGTATTGGCAAAGGCATTTTGCAGGATGGCCATGACGGTGAGCCCGGGAGCCAGAAACAATCCAAGGGGAATATTGCCGCTAAAACGGTGATTGCCACCAAGGGCAAGGGTGAAAATTGTCATGAACAGCGCGGTTGTCACCACCGGCGCGAGGACGGTCTGTCCGCCTACCTTGAGGAAGCGGCGGACCTCCTTGACATACAGCGTCCACACCCCGCGCCAGTTGATGGCACCGATTCTTTTTTGCCCGAATCGAGGAAGATTCTGGCCGATAGTCTCATTTTCTTTCATGAAATATACCTGATCAATCTTGTCAATAATAGTTTTTACAGGAGCAGGGGTGTCACTGCAAGCCTTTGGCGCTTAACACTGGACAATGATCCGGCTGATGCGCTAGTATCCGCACAAATCAAGGTTAAGGATGAACTATTATGGCATGGACAGATGAACGCGTCGCCAAGTTACGCGAATTATGGGACAAGGGTCTGAGCGCCAGTCAGATCGCCAAGGAACTGGCCGAGGGCGTCACCCGCAATGCGGTTATTGGCAAGGCCCACCGGATGAATCTGGCCTCGCGCCCGTCACCGGTGAAGCTGGATTCCAGAAAAAAGGCCAAAAAACCGGTTGAGAAAAAACCTGCTTCGGTAAAAACCAAACCTGCCGGTGGCAAGGTATCCCTGCTCGAACTGACGGAAAGAATCTGTAAATGGCCGATTGGTCATCCGGGGGAGGCCGGGTTTCATTTCTGTGGCAAACCGTCGGCAAACGCCTTTCCCTATTGCCCGGAACATTGCGCCCAGGCCTATCAGGTGCAGCAGCCGCGCCGGGATCGCCGGACCAACCGGGGCCGTATTTCGGCCACCCCGGTCAGATAAATTCCTATATTTTTATCTCCCAGACCGACAGAATTTCGCAGATGATATTGGCGGGCAGGGCGTTGGTGCCAGTGGCCGCGCGGGCGGCCAGACCGTCATCGCCGAAGACATCCTGAAACAGGGCGGAGGCACCATTAATCACCTTTGGTGAGTCGGCGTAATCATCGCTGCATCTGACCACCCCCTGAATTTGCACGCAGTGCACCACCCGGTCGAGGTTGCCGCCACACGCTTTTTTAAGCAGGGCGAGGATATTCAACCCCGTGGTCCGGGCGGCATAATAGCCCTGTTCGGTGGTAATATCCGCGCCAACCCGGCCAAATGCCGGATGCTGCGGCGAGGGGATTGGCCCTTGCCCGGCGATATAAACCAGATTGCCGCTGATGCGGAACGGGGTATAGATCGCCTTTGCTTTTGGAGCCTCCGGCAGGATGATGCCCAATTTCTTCAGCCGCCGGTCAATTCTTCCCGTGCTGATTTTGGCTGAGGCGCTTTTGGTCATGGCCAGTGATGAGGCGATAACGGCACCAATCCCCAATTTGCTGAAAAAATATCTTCTTTCCATATTCTGCTCCCGATAATATAAACGTCTATATTTTTTGGCATTATTTTTTGGTATTTGAAAAATTTACTATAGTTTGTTATCCTGTTTTTGCATAATTAATAAATTTAATAATAAGGGATGGATATGTCAAAAATCCGGAAAATAATTATCGCCGTTGCCGTTGTCGGCATGGTGGTGCCGTCAATGGTGACCTCTGTTGCCGCGAGGACTGTTGGGAAAAAAGCTGCCGGGGTGCGTGATCCGCTGATGGTTATCAACAAGAATCCCTATCCAAGCACCTATAAGCCCTTTCCCTCGGTCACGACCATGATCCGGGGCGCAACCATATTGACCGGCACCGGCAAACAGCTTGAGGGGGCGTCGGTGTTGATGGAAAACGGCAAGATTATTGCGGTTGGCAAGAATCTGAAAATTCCTTATGGAACAGAAATCATTGACGGCAAGGGCAAATGGGTGACCCCGGGTATTATTGATGTCCATTCCCATCTCGGGGTTTATGCCTCCCCCAATGAGAAATCACTGGCAGACGGTAATGAGGCCACGCGCCCGGTTACCGCCGATGTGTGGGCGGAACATTCGGTGTGGCCCGAGGACCCGGGATTTTCCCGGGCGATCGCGGGCGGAGTAACGACATTACAGATTTTACCGGGCTCGGCCAACCTGATCGGCGGGCGCGGGGTTACCCTGAAAAATGTTCCGAGCCGCACCATGGAGGGGATGAAATTTCCCGACGCCCCTTACGGCCTTAAAATGGCCTGCGGCGAAAATCCAAAACGGGTTTACGGCAAGAAGGGCGGGCCGAGCACCCGGATGGGCAATATGGCGGGCTACCGCGAAGCGTGGATCAAGGCCCGGCGCTATAAAAAACAATGGGATGATTACACCCGCGATTACAAGGCCGGCAAGAATGTCAAGGCACCGAAAGAGGATCTGGGGCTGGATAGCCTGATGGGGGTTCTCAACGGGAAAATCCGGGTTCATATTCATTGTTACCGCGCCGATGAAATGGTAAACATGATCGATATGGCAAAAGAATTTCACTATAA
>JAADGA010000067.1 GCA_013152615.1 Alphaproteobacteria bacterium | reverse complement strand
GTCGGGTCGGTATCGGGATAGTCCAGCATATAATGCAAGCCCCGGCTTTCAGTCCGGGACAGCGCGGACCGGATAATCAGCTCCGCCACCACCACCAGATTACGCAGTTCCAGCAGGTCGGGGGTAATGCGGAAATGGCTGTAATATTCACGAATCTCCCCGGCAAGCATATCAATGCGGCGCGCGGCGCGTTCCAGCCGACGGGTGGTGCGGACAATACCGACATAATCCCACATAAAATGGCGCAGCTCATTCCAGTTATGAGAGACAACCACATCTTCATCACTGTCCATGACCCGGCTCTCATCCCATGGGTGGATGTCACCGGCAAACGGCTTGCTGCCACTATTTTGCAAAATATCCTGCGCCGCCGCATGGGCATAGACCAGACATTCGAGCAGACTGTTGCTGGCCATTCTGTTGGCCCCGTGAAGGCCGGTATGGGCGGCCTCGCCAATGGCGTACAGGTTTTTCACGTCGGTTTGTCCCGCCTGACCGGTCATAATCCCGCCACAGGTATAATGGGCGGCGGGCACCACCGGAATCGGTTGCTTGGTCAAATCATAGCCAAGTTTCAGGCAGCGTTTATATATGGTTGGAAAATGTTCCTTGATAAATTTTTCCGGCCGGTGAGAAATATCCAGATAAACACAGTCCACCCCGAGCCGTTTCATTTCATGATCAATCGCGCGGGCGACAATGTCGCGCGGGGCCAGCTCAAGCCGGTCATCAAACCGGGTCATAAAGCGTTCGCCGTCCGGCAGCCGCAGATAGGCACCCTCGCCGCGCAGGGCTTCGGTCAGCAGGAAGGTCCGGGTTTCCGGATGATACAGACAGGTCGGGTGGAACTGGTTAAATTCCATATTGGCCACCCGGCAGCCAAAGCGCCACGCCATGGCGATGCCGTCACCGGTTGAGCCATCCGGATTCGAGGTATAAAGATAGGCCCGGCTGGCACCGCCGGTGGCCAGCACCGTGGCCCCGGCGCGGAACACATGGACATGGTTGTCTTTAGTATCAAGGACATAGGCCCCGATACAGCGGCGTTTCTTCGGATCCGGGTGACGATCCCCAATCAGGTCGATGGTCATATGATTTTCGAACAGGGTGATATTGGGATGGGCCTTTGCCCGTGCCTCCAGCGACTTCTGCACTTCGTGGCCGGTGGCATCGTGGGCATGGATAATCCGGCGGAAAGAATGACCGCCTTCACGGGTTAAATGAAAGTCACCGTCAACAAATGTATCCTTGCTGATTTTACTTTCCTTGGTGAAGGACACGCCCTGCCCGACCAGCCAGTCAATGGCGTCACGGCCATTCTCAACCACATAGGTTACCGTGTCCAGGTGACACAGGCCGGCGCCGGCAATCATGGTATCACGGATATGGGATTCGGTGGTATCGCGATTGTCAAGCACGGCGGCAATCCCGCCCTGCGCCCATGAGGTACTGCCTTTGGACAGCCCGGTTTTGGACAGAATCGCAACTTTCACCCGATCGGCAACTTTCAGGCCAAGGGTCAGCCCCGCTGCGCCGCTGCCAATTATCAGGACATCAAAATCATAAAATTCCGACATAAAATATCTATGCTCCTTTGGCCTGTATTTTCTGGGCAGATTTCTGGGCAGATTCCTGAGCAGATTCCTGAACAGTTTCCTGAACAGAGGTAAGCTGCAGAAATATATCCTCCAGATCACTTTCCTCTGTCGATAAATCAGCTATCCTGATCGCCAGTTCCTGTAATTTCTGTAATATTTCCCCAACCGACAAATGGCTCGGGCTGAAGCGAATGACGATTTCCCCGGCCGCATTCAGGCAGCCTCCCATAGCCACCAATGCCTGCGGCAGTGATGCCAGCGCACAGAGCGGGCGGATGGTAATGACTTTTTTATCCAGCCGGTTGAGCAAATTCGCCGTCGCGTCACAGGCGACGACCTCGCCGTGATTGATGATGGCAATCTCGTCACATAACTCCTCGGCCTCTTCCAGATAATGGGTGGTCAGCACGATGGTCACCCCGAGCCGGTTTAATTTCCGAACATAGCTCCATAAATTTTGCCGCAGCTCGACATCAACCCCCGCGGTTGGCTCGTCAAGCACCAGAATCGGCGGATTATGCACCATCGCCCGGGCGACCAGCAGCCGCCGTTTCATGCCCCCCGACAAATTACGGGTATAGCTGTCAGCCTTGTCCAGCAGGCTGACCGCCGCCAGGATCTCGTCTGTACGCCGGTCTCCGGGGGCAATGCCATAAAAACCGGCCTGAAGATCGAGCATTTCACGCGGCGAAAAGAAGGCATCAAAATATATTTCCTGGGGGACAATGCCGATGCTGGCCTTGGCGTTACGCGGTTGCTGATCAATATCAAAGCCCCAGACGATGGCCGACCCGGCGGATTTCCGCACCAGGCCCGCCAGAATATTGATCAACGTCGATTTCCCGGCGCCATTGGGGCCAAGCAGACCAAAAATCCTGCCGCGTTCAACGCTGAGGTCAATGCCCTTAAGGGCATGTTTTGGCGGCTCTCCGCGCGCGCCGGCATATGTTTTCTCCAGACCCCGGATGTCCAGAGCCAATTGAGGGTCCGTCATGAAATACCTTGTCTATCCGCCCCAAGAACATTAGTTTCATCTATTTAGGTCGTAAACTTATGACAGATTCCCCTCCGGACGCAAGGGCCAAACATCTTTATCTTATCGATGGCTCGGGATTTATTTTCCGCGCCTATCACGCCCTGCCGCCGATGACCCGCCCTGACGGCACCCCGGTCAATGCGGTGGTCGGCTTTGCCAATATGCTGTTCAAGCTGCTCAAAGACCTTGATGACGCCGAACGGCCAAGTCATCTGGCGTGTATTTTTGACCGGGCGCGCAAGACATTCCGCAATGATATTTATCCTGAATACAAGGCCCACCGTCCGCCAGCCCCCGAGGATCTGGTGCCGCAATTTCCGATCATCCGCGCGACGGTCACCGCCTTTAATGTTCCCGCCATCGATTCGAACGGCTTTGAGGCCGATGATATTATCGCCACCTATGCCCGCAAGGCCGAGAGTCAGGGATTTCAGGTAACCATCGTGTCGTCAGACAAGGATCTGATGCAGTTGGTCGGGGATAAAATTACCATGTTCGACAGCATGAAAAACAAGCATATCGGTGTCGATCAGGTCATTGAAAAATTCGGACTTGGCCCGGAAAAGGTGATCGAAATTCAGGCGCTGGCTGGCGACAGTGCCGATAATGTCCCCGGGGTGCCGGGAATTGGCATCAAGACGGCGGCGCTGCTGATTGCCGAATATGGTGACCTCGACACTCTGCTGGCGCGGGCCGGTGAAATCAGGCAGCCCAAAAGACGCGAGAAATTGATTGATTATGCCGACATGGCGCGGACCAGCCGTCAACTGGTGACATTATGCGCGGATGTGCCGGCACTGCCCGATATCGACAGCCTGAGGGTCAGGGATATTGACACGGAAACCCTGCTGCCATTTCTGGAGGAACAGGGAATCCGGAGCCTGCAGGTCAGGATTCTGTCTCACATGGGGAGCGATGCTCCCGCTGCCGCCGCAACCGCCATCGACCACAAGGAGCTTTGCTATCAGACCGTCACCACCCCTGATCAGCTTGCCCGCTGGGTTCGTGATATTGAGGCCGCCCGTCAGGTCACCATTGATACCGAAACCACCTCGCTCAACGCCATGAAAGCCCGGCTGGTCGGCATTTCGCTGTCGATAACCGACAGTACTGCCTGTTATATTCCGCTTGGTCATACCGCGGCCCCGCCCGGGGAGCTTGATTTCGGCGACACCATGATGCCGGAACAGCTCGCCCCTGATCTGGTGCTGACGATGCTGAAACCCCTGCTGGAAAATCCGGCTATTTTGAAAATCGGCCAGAATATTAAATATGATTATCTCATTCTGGCACGGCATGGCATTGATATCAGCCCGCTGGACGATACCATGCTGATGTCCTATGTGCTGGATGCCGGGGTTCACCATCACGGCATGGATGAGCTGGCAAAAATTCATCTGGGTCATGACTGTATTCCGTTCAAGCAGGTTTGCGGCAGCGGCCGGAATAAAATCACCTTTGATCAGGTACCGCTCGATAAAGCGACCCGCTATGCTGCTGAAGATGCCGATATTACCGGGCGGCTACAGCGATTGTTAAAGCCGCGTCTGATTAATGACGGTATGATGAGCGTCTATGAGACCCTTGATCGGCCGATGGTGCCAATAGTGGCGGCGATGGAAAGGGATGGTATTTTGGTTGACCGGCAGATACTGGGCAGGCTGTCCAACGATTTTGCCGAGCGGCTCGCGGTGCTGGAGACAGAAATTCACCGGCTCGCCGGGCATGAGTTCAATATTGCCTCACCGAAACAACTGGGCAATATCCTGTTTGACGAGATGGGGCTTTCGGGTGGTAAAAAGAACAAAAGCGGCGGCTATGGCACCGGTGTCGAGGTGATGGAAGCCCTGGCGGCGGACGGCCATGAGCTGCCCGCGCGGGTGCTGGACTGGCGCCAGCTGGCCAAGCTGAAAAGCACCTATAGCGATGCGCTGCAACAAGACATCAACCCGGATACCGGCCGCATCCACACCTCTTATTCGCTGGCCTCGACCTCCACCGGGCGGCTGTCGTCCAATGATCCGAATTTGCAGAATATCCCGATCCGGACCGAAGAAGGCCGCAAAGTCAGGCAGGCCTTTATCCCGCGCCCCGGCCATAAATTCCTCGCCGCCGACTATAGCCAGATCGAACTGCGGCTGCTGGCCCATATCGCCGATATTGGCAATCTGAAGCAGGCGTTTCAGGACGGCATTGATATTCACGCCATGACCGCCTCGCAGGTTTTCGGGGTGCCGATTGCCGACATGGACCCCACCATCCGCCGACAGGCCAAGGCGATTAATTTCGGTATTATTTACGGTATCAGTGCCTTTGGTCTGGCCCGGCAACTGGGGATCGGCACCAGCGAAGCCAAGCAATTTATTGATACCTATTTTGACCGCTTTCCCGGTATCCGGCACTATATGGAGGCGACAAAGGATTTCTGTCGGCGGCATGGCTATGTCGAAACCATCTTTGGTCGGCGCTGTCATATTGCCAGCATTAATGACAAGAACGGCATGCGGCGCTCATTCGCCGAACGCGCGGCGATCAATGCACCGATTCAGGGGGCGGCGGCCGATGTTATCAGACGCGCCATGATCCGTATGCCCGCGGCCCTGACACAGGCCGGGCTTAGCGCCAGAATGCTGTTACAGGTTCATGATGAACTGGTGTTTGAGGTGCCGACATCACAACTGAGCCAAACCATTCCGCTGGTGAAGGGCATCATGGAAAATGCCGCCCGGCCAGCGATAGAGATTTCAGTCCCGCTGACGGTAGATTGTGGGACCGGCGACAACTGGGATCAGGCCCATTAAAGTGAGCTAAAAAAGCCGGATTAAAATAAATTCAGAATAAATTCAGAATAAATAAAGGCGGCTCCGATGAGCCGCCTTTAGCTGTTGGAAAATATTGATTCTAGAAATTCATTCTCGCCTGAACGCTGACGGTCCGGCCCCGGCTCATGAAGTTATAATTGGCAATCGCGCCGAATGTGGTCCCGGACAAGGGTGCATCACCGGAGAATAGTTTCACCCTCTTGTCCGTCAGATTTTCTCCCAGAATAGCCAGTTGCCAGCCACTGACACTGACCAAAGCCACCCGCAGATTGATCTTGGCATAGCCCGGCTGCACCAGTTTTGGATCAAGCTGGGGCGAGGCATTATAGGAGCTGGTATAGAACAGATTGCCCGACGTGTCTATTGTCAGGTCAGAGCTCAGATTATACGTATGGTTAAAGCCGAATGTTCCCTGCCATTTTGATACCAGCTGGTTGGTCTTGCCGGAATAATCACAGTCGCCATTGGCGGCTGACGGTCCGTTGGGGGCCTGACCAAAATAGCATTGACCATTGACATAGTCTTTAAATTTGAAATCGGTATAGGCCATTGAGCCATGAAAGGTCAGGGCATCCGTTGCCTGCCAGCGGCTGTCGAGTTCGACACCGTAAACCCGTGCCTTGGCGGCATTGCCGACATTAAAGCCAAGTTTACCATCAAAAATAGACACCTGAAGATTATCGAATTTAGTATAGAAACCATCGAAATTAATTTCAGCAGCCCCGTTTGCCAGAACCAGCTTGCCGCCAACCTCATAATTGGTTGCGGTTTCATCCTGAAATTCGAAAGCCTGTTTCATGGTTTTTGAACGGCCCTTGTTATTGGCGCGAAAGTCAAAGCCGCCAGACTTGTTTCCCTTGACCCAGCTGGCGTAAAACATGGTATCATCAGATGGATTATAGGTCAGCTTCACCTCTGGCGAGAACCGGGTTTCCTTACGCTGTCCGGTTACCGGGTGGATGCCGTTTTTCGCCTGCACCCCGGCGAATACCGGGCCGAAACCGGCACCCAGAGCCGCCGCTGTTGGTGGCCCGGCGACCGGACCAAGAGCCGCTGTCAGCAGCGGGGTCAAAACATTTGTCAGATTACCGCCGACGGCATTGGAGGCGGCAATATCAAACACCATACCATAGAAATCCGGAGCCAGCAGCCGGGCACCGCTCAGCGGGCTGCCGTCGATATTGGTAATGGTCAGATTACGGGAACCGGTCTTGCTTTCATAAGTCAGCCGTCCGCCCAGTTGCAGGGTCATCTTGTCGCTCATATGCCAGGATAACTGGGTAAAGGCGGAATAGACATCGGCATCAACCTTGGCGGTCCTTGGTCCGGCGGTGCCGGCAAACAGGGCGCCGGCCCCGGACACTCCCAGCGCACCGAACAGTGGCGCAAACGGTGCCAGTTTCGGATTGCCGTTAAGCAGCGGGATCAGAACCGAGGTGTTATTGATATGGATAGCATCCTGATAGCCATGATTGCTTCGCTCAAAATAAGCGCCGAGGATATAATCAAAATTCTCGCCCAGAGGCGACGTCAACCGGATTTCCTGAGAATATTGTTTATATTGTTCCGCCAGCGGCAACGAGAATATGTTCGCGCCGGTAAAATCACAATCGCAATTGTCTTTATAGTTGAAATTGGAATAGCCGGTAATGGTTTTCAGGGTATGATTGCCAATCTGCCAATCGAGGGTGAGAACGATCTCGGTCTGCCTGTTGTTGCTGAAATCACCGTTGGAACTGCGTTTGCCGTCCAGCGTATTGTTAAGCACCGATGGGTCCTGACCAAATACCCCCACCAGAATTTTGGAATAGGTCAGCCCGGCAAACGGTCCGGCCGCTGCCGGAACCTCCCCGTCAATTTCGATATTGCGACCGGTCACATCAAAGTTACTGCGCTCAACCTTCAGCGTTGCCATCAGATTGTCGGTTAGATCCACTTCCGCGATCCCGCGCAGGGTCCAGTCCTTCTGTTGGGGTTCATCCCGGTTCAGGGTGAGATTCCTGATATAACCACCTAGATGATGGTAAC
>JAADGA010000066.1 GCA_013152615.1 Alphaproteobacteria bacterium | reverse complement strand
CCGGGGTCGAATTCACAGATATCACCCAGAAGATTGGTTAGATTGGCAATGCTGTTGCGTACTTTCAGACGGGCATAACCCCCATAGGAAAAACCGGCACCGGTTACCGACTTGATGTTGGCAACAGTACGAAGATAGGTAATCTCGCGGGCCGTTGAAATATCATTCAGCATCTTGCCGGAAATTTCTGTGACCAGCTCTTCAATTTCCGGCTTGGCATGGTCAATGACGGTTTTGACGGTTCTGATTTGATGATTATAGGCCTGAATATTCGCCAGATCATCATGCATTGGCTCGTTCATCGGAATGTCGGCCATTGCCCCCTTGATGGTATTGAGGAAAGAGGGCGGGGCGCCGGTCTGGCGGATCACTATTTTTTCAGGATTGGGATCAATATAAATAATCTGCCGGTCAACCTCACGAAATGCCGGATGCCCCTGAATGGCATATATGGCCTGGGCAAAGGGCTTGTTATTCAGAATACTACCGTCAAGGAAGGAGGTTTGCATCGGGTCAATCCCGGCTTTCTTATATTCCGAAAAATTCCTCGTGATAAAGTCGTCTTTATTAACCCAACTTTTACCCATATCTTTCATGAAGCTGTCAATTTCCCTGAGCTGCGCCGGGGGAAAGGCCCCGGGATAGCTGGATGTCGCCCGGGCGGCGAAGCTGAGGGTGGCCTTGTTCATATCGTCAAAATCAGAGTGAAGGCTGGTGGTCTCTCCACTATCGCCGCTTTTCTGTTCGTTTCTTTTATCAAGATAGGAGAAATAAAAATTATGCCGGTGTTCGCGTTCATGAATGGTTGAGGGGTCATTCATCGAGATCACCCGGCGAAAACCGTAATAATCGGTGACCGTAACATAAAGATCCAGTCGATGACCGTAAGGCATCAGCGAATGATCGTCGGTCTTGCCCATGCCGCCAAGCCCTTTATACATCATGCCCAGAAAATGCTTGCCGTCAAAGGGCGGTTTTAAATTCCAGAAATTCATCAATGCCGGAAGCTTTTCCTGTACCCGGCTGGCGAGGGCGGTATCGCCAAGATATTTTCGGCTGAAATAATTGACTAACGGTTTGGAAAAAACCTTGTTCAGACGCCCGGGCGGTTTTCGGTCGCCGACCAGACGGCTGACATCGGCTTCCTCAAGCCAGTAATGGCGTAGATGATCCAGGCTGAGGTCATGGGCCAGCGCCCGGCCAAGAAAGATACTGTTCATGCCGCCAGCGGACGCCCCGGCGATAACATCGACAATAACCTGCAGTTCAAGGTCGGGCGAGAGTGCCTTTAAAATATCGAAATAAACCAGTTCGGTATCCGGTTTATCGATCAGATGTTCATTGGGATAAATATATTCTTTACGGCTTTTGGCGGTAACATCCAGGTCATTGTGAAATGCCTTGGAAGCCCGGACCAGTTTGAGGACCTCCTTTGAGGTGCCGTGAATATATATCGCCAGTGAAATACCACCAAAACACACCAGCGCCAGCCGCAGTTCCTTTTCTCTCATGTTGGCCCCTTGCTGCGGTCAGCCACTATTATCATGTCAATAAGTCGCGCGGTGTTACTTTGCAATCGGGACCAGTCGGTTATATCAAACTGGAGGATAGCCAGCGTGCAGGTGGGATATTTCAGGCTTCTGCTATCGCGGGGAGGATCACGGGTCAGCTTTTGAAACAGCTGGGACAGGCCCGGATTATGGCCAATGATAATCGGTGCGGTAATGGCAGACTCAAGATTTTGGATCTGGGTCATGATATAATGCGCGGCTGCCAGATAAAAATCATCGCGGAATCGGGTCGGGATGCAGATGTTGGCTCCGGCCTGCACCCGGGCAAGGGTTTCCCTGGCCCGGACCGCAGATGAACATAGAGCCAGATCCGGCAGCAGATGGTTTTCCCCGAGATAACGTCCAAGCCATAAACCGTCCCGATTGCCGCGCGCACCAAGAGGACGGCTATGGTCATCCGGTCCGGCTGCCGCTCTGGCATGTCTGAGAACGAAAAGACGTTTCATATATTTCCCTAAAAGTCGGAGGCGATACCGTCTTTTTCCCAGTCGCCGTAACGGGTCGGTTCCGGCCCCTTGCGGCCGCCGATTTCTTTTGGCAGCGTGGAAGATTTATTGGGGGTCTGCGTTTTTTCTATTGTTTCCTCAGGAGGGTATGTTACAGGCTTCTGGTTGTTCATGAGATCGGCTCCTGATTAATTTATTTTGTCATTTTTATTTATAACAGTAATATAGTCCCGGTCAAAGTCCATTAATAATGCAAAATTCAAGGATTACTTCTATGAGGACAAATGATCTGACAGGGCGGACGGCGGCGCTCGTTTTTATAGAAAAAATACTGGATGATCATGTGCCGCTGGATCAGGCTTTTGATCAGACCTGCCGTCAGTTTTCAGATAAATTACTGGACCGTGACCGGAGCTTTGTCCGCTATTTGGGGACGACATGTCTGCGCCATCTGGGGCAACTGGATGCCATGATCAATCATTGCACGGCAAAAAAACTCGGGACCAGACACAAAACCGTCCGGAATATCCTGCGCCTTGCCATCACCCAACTGCTCTATATGGCGGTACCGGCCCACGCGGCGGTCAATTGTGCGGTTGACATGACCGCCAGAAATCATGATCTGTCCCTGCGGCACAGCAAGGGCATGGTTAATGCCATCCTGCGGCGGATAGAGCGGGACCGGAAGAAATTTTCGTCCGATTTTTCGGCGGAGCTCAATCTTCCCTACTGGCTGAAACAGGACTGGACGAAAAGATATGGTCGCCGCGCCGTGGCCGCTATGGCTCAGGGTTTACTTGCGGAGCCGCCGCTGGATTTTAGCCTGAAACCGCACTGTGATGGCCGGGAATGGGCGCAGAAACTTGGCGGTATTCTACTTGCCAACGGCTCGATTCGGGTGGAAAAGCCGGGACCGGTGCAAAATCTTGCCGGGTATGATGACGGCATGTGGTGGGTACAGGATGTCGCGGCCAGCCTGCCGGTGGCTTTGCTCGGGGCTAAATCCGGGGATAAGGTGCTGGAACTATGTGCGGCACCGGGCGGCAAAACGGCGCAGCTCGCGGCCTGTGGCTGTCATGTGACCGCAATTGACCAGTCAGCAAGACGCTGCCGACGCCTGCAGGAGAATATGACCCGGCTCACCCTGTCATGCGATATTGTGACCTCGGACGCGGCCGATTTTCTGAGCGCCGATGCCGCGTGCCAAAGCGGGGATTACAGTTATATTCTCCTTGATGCGCCCTGTTCTTCAACCGGGACATTGCGCCGCCATCCTGATGTCAGTCGGGTGAGAAGCATTGGCGATATTGAAAATCTGGCCGGGATACAGCGCCGCCTGCTGTCGGCGGTCATCCGGATGATGCCGACAGGGGCCGTATTGGTTTATTGCGTTTGTTCTCTGCAGGCTGCTGAAGGCCCGGATCAGATAAAGGCTTTACTGGCACGGGATAGCTCGGTAAAACGACAGGAGATAACGCGGCAGGAGCTGACCGGATTTGAAGATTCTCTGTTGATTGACGGTGATGTTCAAACCCTGCCGCATCATCTGACCGGCGGTATGGACGGTTTTTTTATCAGCCGTCTTGTCAAGCTTTGACAATAGAATATGATGATAAAATTACCAACAGGATATAGCCATGCCCGGAAATGTTAAAATTGCCCCATCAATCCTGTCCGCGGACTTTGCCGGTCTGGGCGCGGAAGTTATCGCGCTTGATGCGGCGGCGGCGGATTATATCCATGTTGATGTTATGGATGGTCATTTTGTTCCGGTCATTACTTTTGGCCCGGCGGTGGTTAAGGCAATCCGGCCTGTTACCACAAAACCGCTGGATGTTCATCTGATGATTTCACCGGTTGCGCCTTATCTTGCGGATTTTGCTGCGGCGGGGGCGGATATCATTACCATCCATGCCGAAGCAACCCCTCATCTCCACCGGGCTCTTCAGATGATCAAATCACTCGGCAAAAAAGCCGGACTGGCGTTTAATCCCGGCACCCCGGTTGAGGGGCTGGCTAATGTTATGGATATCGTTGATCTGATTTTGGTGATGACAGTCAATCCGGGGTTTGGCGGCCAGAAATTTATTGTCAGCCAGCTGGAAAAAATTGATAAAATCCGCCGGATGATTGACCGGAGTGGCCGTCATATTGATCTGGAGGTCGATGGCGGCATCAATAACCAGACCGCACGGCAGGCAATTGCGGCCGGGGCGGATGTTCTGGTGGCAGGGACGGCCAGCTTTAACGGCGGGCCGTCACACTATGCTGAAAATATCAGCCTGTTGCGGGGTGTGTGACTAATGGCGCAGATTTGTCGTCAATCGGCTGTTTCTTTTGGCGCGAAAATACAAAATCATTTGAAAAAGCTGATCAGGACAGCAAGCTACGGCAGTCGTTATCATGAATTTCGACTGCGCGGCAAACATCCGCTGCGCTTGCTCGGGACCCCAGTGGATCCCTGGACCGGATCGGAAACGGCCGGGCTTCAGATTCTGTCGGGTCAGTTTTATTTTCAGGGTCGGACGCTGGTAAATCCGGCCCGCAACGGTGGCCTGTGGGCACAGGATGAGATTTGGCGGACCCGGGCGCTCAGCCGTGCAGACCAGCGCTATCTCCATTCCTTTTGCTGGCTTCGTGACGTCAACCGGGTTCCGGACCGCAAGGCAACCCGGGATAAAACCATCGCCCTGATTCGTTATTGGCTGGAGGATTTCGACCACTGGCAGGATCTGGTGTGGGCGCCGGATATTATCGGCCAGCGTCTGTTCAGCTGGCTGGCCTATGCGCCGTTAATTTTGGACAGTCATGATCTGGTCTATCGCAGTAAATTATTAAATTGTCTGGCGCGTCAGGCCCGGCATCTTTACCATGTTGGTGACGGCGGCCTGCGCGGGCGCGCCCGGATACAGGCGGTGAGCGGGTTGATGCTGGCGGGGTTGTATCTGCCTTATGGCGAAAGCTGGCTGAAAAAAGCTCGTGTTCTGCTCAATCGGGCGCTGGCGGAAGAAATTTTTGCCGATGGCGGGGTCAGCAGCCGTAATCCGGAAGATTTATATGCTATTTTACGCGAGCTTCTGGTAATCCGGGCTTCGTGCAGGGCAATGGGACATGAAATATCCGACATACTCGGGCGCTCAATTCACCGGATGATTGTGATGCTTGATATGCTGCGGCATGGTGACGGCGGTCTCGCCCTTTTCAATGGCGCCACCGAGGGAAAAGCCGATGATATTGCGGCAACGATCGCCTTTGCCGGCGGCAGTAAAAATAATACTCTGGAAGCCGTTGGTGAGAAAAGTGGCTTCAGACGACTTCAGCGCGGGGCGACGGTAATTATTTTCGATAGCGGGCCACCGGCTGATATTGAGGTCAGCCAAAATTGCCATGCCGGGACATTATCTTTTGAAATGAGTGACGGACCCCGGCGGATTATCGTTAATTGCGGCAGTGCCACCACGGATTCTGCGGATGACCTTTATCGGTTATGCCGGTCAACTGCGGCCCATTCGACGGTTATTGTCGCGGATAGAAATTCCAGCGAAATTCGTAAAGACGACCTGATTGGCCGGGGACCGACGCGGGTAATCAGCCGGTTTAATTCTCCGGCCGAGGGTCCCGGCCTGATTGAGGCCGACCATGATGGTTATCTGTCACGTTTTGGCCTTATCCACAGCCGGACATTATATATTAACGAAACCGGCGATGATGTCCGGGGTGAGGATATTTTACAGTGGGGGAATCTGGGGCAGAATCCGGCGCGAAAACAACAGGCGGCGACGACTTTTGATGTGCGCTTTCATCTTCATCCCGCGGTTACCCTGACCCGGCAGACGGCTTCGGACCGGTTGTTGCTGTCTCTTTCCGGGGCGCATTACTGGCAGTTTTACTGTTCAGGCGGGCAGATGGCGGTGGCGGAAAGCCTGTATCTGGGCGACGGCGTTCATGTTCGGGGCTGTCAGCAAATTATAGTGTCGGGGACGGTCAGCGATAAAAAAACCGTCATAAAATGGTCGCTGCGCCGCCGGGATCATGCCTCATGAGTGAAATATTAATTTTTTGCTTGCGGGGCCGGGGCTGATCCATTAGGCCGTAATTATCTGAAGATAATTATAAGGATCGCATCATGGACGACAACAGCAAAACGCCGGTTAAACGAGCATTATTATCAGTATCTGACAAAACCGGGCTGGTGGCGTTTGGCCAGTTTCTGGCGGCGCAGGGGGTTGAAATCCTGTCCACGGGCGGTACGGCAAAGG
Source organism: Alphaproteobacteria bacterium (assembly GCA_013152615.1). Classification (GTDB taxonomy): domain Bacteria; phylum Pseudomonadota; class Alphaproteobacteria; order Sphingomonadales; family Emcibacteraceae; genus Paremcibacter. Next base: position 1,216 of record JAADGA010000066.1, on the reverse strand, counting down.
CGCTGATGGCGGCCGGTGTTACGGTGACGGAAGTGTCCGATTATACCGGTTTTCCTGAAATGATGGATGGCCGGGTCAAGACCCTGCACCCTAAAATCCACGGTGGGCTGCTGGCGGTTCGTGACCAGCCATCCCACGCGGCAGCGATGACCGATCATGATATTGCCGCGATTGACCTGCTGGTGGTTAATCTTTATCCATTTGAACAGACCGTCATTCGGCGGGCGGATTTTGCCACCTGCATTGAAAATATTGATATTGGCGGCCCGGCCATGATCCGCTCCGCCGCCAAGAACCATAAATTTGTCACCGTTGTGATCGAGGCCGCTGATTATCAGGCGGTCATGACCTCAATGCAGGAAAATAACGGGGCGACCACGTCCGGGTTGCGCCGTCGACTCGCCGCCACTGCCTTTGCCCGCACCGCGGCCTATGACGCGGCCATCGCCACCTGGTTTGCCGGTGAGCTTGGCGAGGTCTATCCCGACCGGGTCACAATAACCGCCAGCCGTCGCCAGAATTTACGCTACGGTGAAAATCCACATCAGACCGCAGCCTTTTACGTTAGCGCCGGGGCAGACTCCGGTCCCGGCATTGCCACCGCCCGGCAAATCCAGGGCAAGGAACTGAGTTATAACAACCTTAATGACACCAATGCCGCCTTTGAACTGGTCAGTGAATTTGATCCGGCATCCGGCCCGGCGGTCGCCATTATAAAACATGCCAATCCATGCGGGGTCGCCCGGGCAGATAATTTTGTCGAGGCTTACAAACAGGCCTTATTGTGTGATTCCACCAGTGCGTTTGGCGGCATTGTCGCCCTGAACGGCACGCTGGATAAGGAAACCGCCGGAGAAATTTCGAAGATCTTTACCGAAGTCGTCATTGCCCCGGATGCGGATGCGGCTGCGCTCAAAATATTATCAGCCAAAAAAAATCTGCGGCTGCTGCTGACCGGGGGTATGGCCGATCCACAGATGGTGGGTCAGACGATCAGGTCGGTGGCTGGCGGCTATCTGTTGCAGGGTCGGGACAATGGCCGGGTTGGCCGGAATGATCTGAAGGTGGTGACGGAACGCCAGCCGACAGAGCAGGAGATTGCCGATCTGTTATTTGCCTTCACCGTGTGCAAGCATGTCAAATCAAATGCTATTATTTATGTAAAAAATGGCGCGACAGTCGGAATCGGCGCGGGCCAGATGAGCCGGGTTGACAG
>JAADGA010000065.1 GCA_013152615.1 Alphaproteobacteria bacterium | reverse complement strand
AGAGGGCGTAGGTCAAATCTTCTGCGCTGCGGCCATCAAGCAGGATACCATTGTCTTTTGTCACCACCTCGGCAATGCCGCCGACGCGGGTTGCAATCACCGGGGTGCCGCAGGCGAGGCTTTCCAGAATGACATTGGGCATGCCTTCGCTCGATGACATCAGAATCGTCGCCCGGGCACCGGCATAGTAACCCGCGAGCTGCTTCTGGGGGACCGGGGCGCAGAAGGTCACCCTGTCGGCAATATTCAACTGGCTCGCGACAGCTTTCAGATGGTTTTCGAGCGGCCCCGAGCCGATGATGACAAGCGTGTCCTCAGGACATTTCTTCAGGGAGCGCAGAATAAATTCATGGCCTTTAAGCGGCACCAGATTGCCGACGGACAGCAGATAGCCTCGCCGGTTCTGATGCCGGTCTCCCGGGGTGAAGATTGAGCGGTCAACTCCGTTGATAATCACGGTTAATTTATTTTTGCTGACCCCGTGACGGATCAGGCGCTGCATCAGGTCGTGACTGACGCAGACCACTTTGGCGGCATCGTCAATCACTTGCAGGATGGCTTGGCGGCAGGACGGCTGCTCCAGCCAGAAATTGACATCGCTGCCACGCGCAGTCAGGATCAGCGGGGTGTTGTATTTCCGCGCCAGCTTACCGGCAGCAACCCCGTCCGGATAGAGGTAATGGCCGTCAATCAGGTCGAAGGCTTTTTCGGCAGGCGGCAGTGTGCGCAAAACCCGGTCCGCCGCCGCCGCCATCGCCCCGGCGGCATCAATCAGGTTGGTCCCCGGAATGGTGATATAACGCGGGTGATAAACCGTTATATCCCCATGAACTTCCTGTTTTGCCACCTGATTATATCGGTGGAATTTACTGTTTTTACTCAGGCCGAGCAGCGGGAAATATTGCAGCGGGGCAATGACCATGCGTGAATTTCCGGCAATCCGGTCAAAATAATCCATGCGGTTTTTGACAAAAATGCCGTGGCGCGGTTCTATCCTGTTGGGATAGAGCGAGCTGAAGGTGAGCACCCGCACAGCCTCGCCCTAACCCTGCCGGGACAGAAACTGGTCAAACATCATCAGCGTCCATAGCGGGGCACTGTAATCGCGGAGACCGCGTTGATGATGATTGACCAGAGTGCGCAGATAGCCGGGATCAAAAAATCCACAGTCCATCATCCGTTCACTGAGGACCGCATTACGGATGTCCTGTTTCAGTTCGGCGCGGAACCATTTGCCCAGCGGCACCCCGAAGCCCATTTTGGGCCGATAGAGAATATCCTGCGGCAACCGACCCTCCAGTGATTTCTTGAAGATATATTTACCCTCGCGGCCCTGAAGCTTGAAAGAGGACGGCAGGGTCGCGATCCATTCAACCAGTTGATGATCAAGCAGCGGCACCCGAACTTCGAGCGAATGGGCCATGGATGCCCGGTCAACCTTGGTCAGGATATCGCCGACCAGATAGGTTTTTATATCGATATATTGCAGGATCGACAGCGGGTCATCACTGCCGCAATCACCGCCATATTTCCTGAACAGGTCGAGAGTGTTATAGCCCTGCAGGTCATTTTTCAGCGTCGGGCTGAATAATTTCGCCCGCATATCGCCTTTCAGGATTGATATACCATGGAAATAGCTTTCAACATGATCGCGTGCCAGTCCCTGAAAAGTAGTTTTGGCGCGGAAAACCCGCGGGGCCCAGTCGGCCTTGGGATAGACCCGGCCCAGAAAACCAAACAGCGGCTTTCTGAGGAAATCCGGAAAGATGCCGCGCATCCTCTGCTCAAACATCTGCAGGTAATAACGCCGGTAGCCCGCAAGATTTTCATCACCGCCGTCCCCGGACAGGGCGACAATCACCTTTTCACGCGCCAGCTCGCACACCCGATAGGTCGGCAGCGCCGAACTGTCGGCATAAGGCTCGTCATAGATATCAATCAGCTTGCTGACCAGTGAATAATCATCCGGGTCTATTTCCCGTGTCCAGTGATTGGTGTTATAGCGCCGGGCCACTTTCAGGGCGTAATCGGTTTCATTATAGTCAGGGTCGGAAAAACCGATAGAGCAGCTGTTGACCGGGTCATCTTTCAGCGTCGCCATATCGGCCACGACCGCGCTCGAATCAACCCCGCCCGACAGGAATGCACCGAGCGGGACATCGGCGTTCATGCGAATCTTCGTTGCCTCCCGGACCCGCTGCTGCAATTCAACCCGGGCATCTTCAAAGCTGCCCGGATAATCGCCGGTAAATTTCAGGGTCCAATACTGGTCCTTTTTCACCTGACCGCTGTGCAGGTCGATGGTGAGGCTGTGGCCCGGTTCCAGTTTGAAGACATTCTTGTAAATTGTATGGGGTTCGGCGACATAACCGAGTGAGAAATAATCCTCCATACTTTCCGGGCGCAGGGTGGGGGTAAAGTCGGGATGGGCGGCGAGGGCTTTCAGCTCAGAGCCGAACAGCATGGTTTTTTCCCCGACCGGGGCATAAAATAACGGCTTGATGCCCAATCTGTCCCGGGCCATGAAAACCTGCCCGCGACGGGCATCATAAATAACATAGGCAAACATTCCCCTGAGCCGTTTGACACTGTCCGCCCCCCAGGCGTGATAGGCGTAAAGGATGACCTCGGTATCGCAGCGGGTGCGGAAATGATAGCCTTTCGCTTCCAGTTGCTGACGGATTTCCGCAAAATTATAAATTTCACCATTATAGCTGATGGTGACAGCGCCGTCAGAGCTGGTCATCGGCTGCTGACCGCTCTCAAGGTCGATAATCGACAGCCGGCGGTGGCCAAGCCAGACCCCCGGTGCGCTGTATATCCCGGATTCATCCGGTCCGCGATGGATGATGGCATCGGTCATTTTTTTAACGGTTGCCCGCTCAACTTTGCTGTCGGGGGAAGTAATAATACCGGCGATACCACACATATTGCGGGACGTCCTCTGTTGTTAAGCCATCGTTATAATGTTTTTAGTGACCATAATTTAATTATCTTTTAATGTCATAAAAAAAATGCCCCGGATAAAATCGGGGCAGTTGGAAGATATCAACAGATAAAGAGGGATTACAGGCTGCTGCGCTTTCTGAGCTGGACGGTGATGTAAAGCAATATCACGGCAACCGCGAGGCCAAGCCAGAATGCGGGCTGGGTCGCAGACTGAAGAATTTCAAGCGGGCCGCGTGGGCTGAAATGGTTGAAATCGCCGCCCATGCCCATGCCCTGAATTCTGCCACCGGATAAATGTTTGCCGATAAAATCTATCAGATAGCGGGTATGGAAAAACAGGGCTTCGAACAGGGCAAAAAGCACGACGGGAATACCGGCCAGCAGCAACGGCGACCGTTTTGCCACCACCGAGGCCAGCATCAGCCACGCAAGCACGGGCAGCGCCCACAGGCTGTACATGATAACGTAAACCACTTCGCGTAAAAGCATCGCGGGCAGGTTGGTGGAGGACCAGAGCAGGTCCCAGGCGCTATAATCGGTGCCGATAGTGGCAAAGGTGCCGACGATCAACAGAAAAATCTGAAAGATAAAGGTAAAGCCTATTGCCACCAGCGGGATGACAAGGGTTACCGTCAATAATTTTGATAAAATAGTCTGCGAATCCGATACCGGCATCGATTTCCAGAACAGGATACTGTTATCTTTTCTTTCATCGTAAAGCGATCCGAGCGCGGTAAAGATCATGCTGAACCACACGCCGATCATGATCGGAGCGGATGAGGCCAGCAGGAGATGGTTAACGTTATCCTTCAGGCTCTGGGCATCCTGCATCGACATATTGGCAATAACCTGTTGCAGGGTGAAGGTCTCGCCGTTGATATGTATTGATCGGCCGAATATACCCATACTGATGATGATGACCACCATTGACAAGGCGGTGATCACCAGCGGGGTGGTGAGGACAGCCCGGCGATTTTCCCAGTATTCCCGGAACATCAGGGCTTTAAAGGGATGGTATCCGTTTATTCTCAGGAGGGGAGCTGACATTTTATTTCTCCGTTTTTTCATTATAGCAGACTACAGATACTGAGGGCGCAGGTTGCCGACGGCTGGTCAAATTCCAGCACTGATCTCTGCGGGGTGGCGTAGGACAGATTGGTTATCGTTACGATCAGTATCCCGCTAATAACGACGGCAATGATCAGGGCTTTATGTTGGTTATTCAGAAAGGGCATGATTAATCGCCTTCCATAAGGGTGACGAACAGGTCGGACAGACTGACCCGGCTGACCTCACCCAGCTGCGCCAGCCGGTCGCGGGATTGATCCTTAAAGATAAAGGATGTTCTGCCGAGCATAGTCTGTTCGGAAACCGGCGCCATCATTCGGGCGGCATCAATATTTTCTGTTGCCGGGTTGAGCACCATCCATTGATCGACGATATCGTCCATATTTGCCGAAAGAATGATATTGCCCTCGCGGATGAAAATTACCTCGGACAGGATATTTTCGATCTCGTCCACCTGATGGGTGGTGACCAGAATTGTCCGGTCCTCGTCAAAGAAATCTTCCAGTAACTGGCGATAGAATTTTTTGCGGTAAATAATGTCAAGCCCCAGTGTCGGTTCATCAAGCACCAGAATTCTGGCATCAATCGACATGATCAGCGCCAGATGGAGCTGAACAATCATGCCTTTGGACAGGTGGCGAATCTTTTTATCCAGCGGAATGTTGGTGCCGGCCAGAAACCCCAGTGCTTTTTGCCGGTCGAAACTTTTGTGAACCCCTTCGACAAAATCAATCGCCTCACAGACCCTGATCCATTTCGGCAGGGTGGCAACATCGGAGATAAAGCAGATCTTCTTCATCATTTCATCACGTTGATTATAGGGATCAAACCCCAGAACATTAAGATCGCCGTCATAACTGCACAGGCCGAGAATGCTGTTCAGAAGCGTTGTTTTACCGGCACCATTGGCACCGATGATGCCGACGATCTGCCCTTTCTGAATGTTCAGATTGATATTGTTCAGGGCCTGAAATGATCCGTAGGATTTGCCAAGATTATGGGCGGTTATGATATTGGACATGGTCGAATTCCTGCTTAGTTGCGGCGGTTATTTTCATCAGTTTCAATCAGCTGTTTGATATCGAGACCCAGACGGGAAATCCGTTTGAGTATTTCGGGCCATTCATGCTCAAGAAATTTTTTCTGCTCGGTACTTAAAAGTTTTTCCCGTGCCCCTTCCAGAATAAACATGCCGAGTCCTCTTCTTTTTTCCACCAGTCCATCATCGACAAGTTCGCTGTAGGCCTTCGAGGCGGTGATCGGATTGATCTGATACTCTGCCGCCACCTTGCGCACCGAGGGCAGCGCCGCCCCCTCGTCAAGCAGCCCGTCCATGATCATGGTCAGTATCTGCTCCTTCAGTTGCCGGTAGATCGGTTGATCATTTCTCCACTGTGTCGCCAAGGTAAATTCCTATCCTTAAAATCAGGCATAATAAGTCTTGTGGTGTTTAAGTGTTATACAAACATAGTACACTATATCAATAAATGTCAATATATATTTTAAACTTATTGAAAATATACTGTTTGCAATGGGTTAGAGATATAATTCTGCTACAATAGATATTGCGAAATAAAGAAAATACTGTATGATAGTCCATTCGGCTGGGCATAGGGGCCGAATTTACCTGACGGCAGACAACGAAGAAGAATGAAGAAGAATGATAAAACACAGGAATAAGGAAAAAGAATGAAAATAAAAATAAAAACTGCAAATGGGCTATTATCTTATGTTAGGGTGCTGGTTTTGAGCTTGGGAATAATATTGTCTACACAAATTATCGCTGCTTCTGCACAGAGTAAAAAACCGGTTGATCTCATTGTTCACGGCAGATATGTGGTGACCATGAATGACGCCAGACAGGTGATCGAAAATGGTGCCGTCGCCATTCGGGACGGGGCTATCGTTGGCGTTGATACCGATCGCAGGATTGCCGCCGAATTTAGCGCAAACAAGGAAATATCCGGCAAAAACCGTATCCTGATGCCAGGCTTGATCAATGGCCATAACCATGCGGCGATGGTGTTGTTTCGCGGCATGGCCGATGATCTGCCGCTGATGCCGTGGCTGAAGAAATATATTTTTCCGATGGAAGCCCGTTTTGTTGATCCTGAATTTATCCGGGTCGGGGTACGGCTGGCCTGCATGGAAATGATCCGCAGCGGCACCACGACATTTGTTGATATGTATTTCTATCCCAATGAGGATGCCAAGGTTATTGAATCCTGTGGTCTGCGGGCGATTATCGGCGCGGCGACCATTGATTATCCCAGTCCGGGATTTAAAGGCTGGGATGATTCTTTCGCGGCGGCGGTAAAATTTGTCAAAAATTATAAAAGCAAATCGGGCCGGGTTATCGCGGCGTTCGCCCCCCATTCGCCCTATACCGTATCGGCACAGCATCTGGCGGAACTGTCCAGAGTGGCAAAGAAAATGGATGCCCCGGTGACAATTCATCTCTCGGAAACCCGGGCAGAGCTTGGCATAATCGAGAAGCGGTATCATACCACCCCGGTGCTTCTGCTCAAGACGCAGGGCCTGTTGAGTAACAAGCTGATTGCGGTCCATCTGGTCTATCCGACAGAGGAAGAAATAAAGCTTCTGGCCAAATATAAAGTCGGGGTGATTCATAACCCGACCTCCAACCTGAAAACTGCCGCCGGGGTTTCTCCGGTTCCTGAAATGTTACGGCAGGGGGTGACGATGGGCCTTGGTACTGACGGGGCGGCGTCCAACAACAATCTGAATATGTGGCGGGCAATCCGGCTGGCGGCCCTGATCCACAAGGGGGTTGAACATGACGCGACGGTGATGCCGGCAGAAACCGTCCTTGATATGGCGACCAGGGAGGGGGCCAAGGCCATCGGGCTCGGCAAGGTGACCGGTGATCTGGTCGTCGGCAAAAGAGCCGATCTTATTCAGCTCGACATTTCATCGGCCCATATGACGCCGTTGTATAATGTCTATTCGCAACTGGTCTATGCGGCGGCGGGCAGCGATGTCGTGACCACCATTGTCGATGGTCATATTTTGCTGGAAAACGGCAAATTTCTGACGCTCGATGCCGACAAAACCATCCGGGATGCCAATAAGATGGCGGCAAAGATCGCGGCAGCGCTGGCGCAGAGATAGGCGTTATGTCCGGATCAGACCTTCCGGTTGAGCAGTTGCGATAGCTGGGGTGATTTGAATTTGGCGATTTCGTCCATGGTCAGGCCATGCAGTTCATGGGGAAAGACCAGCCATTCATCGGTTTCACGGATATAATAATCCGGAATGCGTTCGGTCTTGCGTTTTTCCGGCTTGTAATAAACCGTGGCGACCCGGGTGTCTTCGGGCATATTGCGGCGGCATTGTTCCCCGAGATCGCGGATGATGGCATCAACGCTGAGGCCGGAATCAAAAACATCATCGACAATCAGCAGCTTGTCTTCGGCATTGATATTCTCGACAATATAGCCAAGGCCGTGAACCCGCACCGTCGATGAGCGGGTGGCGATGCCGGTATAGGACGAGGTGCGGATGGCAATATGGTCGGATTT
>JAADGA010000064.1 GCA_013152615.1 Alphaproteobacteria bacterium | reverse complement strand
GACAGATAGAACGGCGTAATCCACAGACCATTTACGCCCAGATCCTGTAAATAATCGAGACGGCTTGTCAGCCCGTTAAAATCGCCGATCCCGTCACCGTTACTATCCTGAAAACTGGCAATATAAATCTGGTAAAAGACCGTGTTCTGCCACCATTTCTGTTGTGTTTCTAGCATCATATGTTTCAAATCACTTTAAAGTCAGCGACATCCCCTGCAGGAAATAACGCCGGAAAATAATGAAGAGCAGCACCAGCGGCAGGGCCTGTAATACCGACCCCGCCATTACCGGACCGACATAATCGCCGTACTGCCTGCTAAAGGTCGCGAGCAACACCGACAGCGGCATTTTATCAACATCCGAAACCACAATCAGCGGCCACATGAAATTATCCCAGGTGCCGGTAAAGGTGAACAAGGCCACAATCGCCACGATGGATTTATTGAGCGGCACCATCAGGTTGAACACGATCTGCCGCAGGCTGGCCCGGTCCAGCTTGGCCGCATCAATATAATCATTCGGGGTTCCCTTGAAGGCCTGGGTCATCATAAACACCCCCCAGCCCGACATCAGCGCCGGCAGGATCATCGCGGAATAGGTGTTGATCAGGCCAAGCTGTTTAATCAGCACAAACATCGGGATGGTAAACATCGTTGCCGGCAACACCATTTGAAACAGAATGAAATTATGTAACTGCTCCCGGCCCCGGAACTTTATTTTCGCCATGGCATAGGCGATAAACGCCGAGGTTACCACCACCGACGTCGTAACCGTCAGGGTAATGAAAAACGAGTTGAATAACGACCCGAGAAATGGCCGGTGCAATTTTGCCGCGCTGCCGAACAGGAATTGGTAATTTTCCAGTGTCAGCCCGCCGGAAAACACCCCGTGGCTGAATATCTCCGAAGTTGGCTTCAAAGACGCCATCACCATCCAGATATAGGGATAGAGCCAGGTCAGGGCAAGGCCGTACATCAGCAGGGTTATAATCCAGCTCCCGATAGTTTTCCGCCGCAGTTTTGCCCAAAAACCCGTCATGCCGAACCCACGTCTTTTTCCAGAGTTTTACGAATGACTACAATCGCCAGATAACTGGCAACCGCGATAATAATCGCCATCAGGGCGGCCCGTCCGGGTTGCAAGCGGCTGAATGCAGTTTCATACATGACAAGCAACGGCATATTGGTGCTTTCCAGCGGCCCGCCACCGGTCATCATATAAGGTTCGGTGAAGATGCCAAAAGCCACCGTTACCGCAAAGATCAACACCAGAATCAGCTGTGAATTAATCATCGGCAGGGTCAGCCTGAACAGTCGGGTCAGCGGCGGGGGGTTATCCAGTTTTGCCGCATCATATATTTCCGTGGGGATCGCCATAAGACCGGAATAGAGGATCAGCCCGTAATAGCCGACAAATTTCCACGTCACGACCAGGGCGATGGAAAACATCGCCATTGACGGGCTGGACAACCACGGAATGGTGACGCCAAACCAATCGAGCAAAAACATATTCAACGGCCCGGTTGAGCTGAATATCTTGGTAAAAACCAGCGAATAGGCAACGCCGGAAGAGACGTTGGCCAACAGAAAACTGAGGGCAATAAAGACCTTGCCCCGGCCAATATGCTGTAGACCAAAAGCAAAGGCGAGCGACCCCGCAAGCACCATCGGCAGGTAAAAGCCCAGAAAGCGGATGACATTCCACAGCGATCCCCAAAACTCGCGATCCTCCAGAATGATATAGATATTCTTCAAGCCGGAAAATGACGGTGTCCCGAAAAACCGCCAGTCGGAAAAAGACAGGATAGCCAGCCATAAAAACGGATAAACCCAGAACAGCAGGTTAAACAGCAGATATAATATTGCCAGAGCCGCCCCGATATGGGCCTCGGTAAGATGACCGGATTTCAGGGTCATTGCCGTACCTCCAGCAATTGATTCGTGCGCCTGACTGCATCCGTCAGGGCGGCTTCCGGGGTCTTGATCCCAAATTCAATCGGCTCAATCATGTCGATGCCCATGGTTTTCTGGACATCAATCGTGCTTTCAATGAATGCCGGGGGAACGGCAACATCGACATAGTCTGCATATTGGCGATCAAGCGGATGGCTGCGGTAAAAAGCCCGGAATAACGGGTTGGTCATAAGATCACCGCGTGCCGGTGGCAGGCCGGTTTTCCTGAGCCACAACAGACTCAGATCATCATTGCTGAACACCCAGGAGATAAAGGCGAACGCCTGCTTTTTTACCCGGCTGCTCTTGAATATCACCAGCCCCTTGGTATCGGCAAAGGTAAAGGTCTTGCCCTCGGTTTTATGGTTGGCAATCATTGGTCCGATAACAATTTTTTTCAGGATATCCGGATATATTTTCCGGAAATAGGCAATATCCCACGGTCCACGGACCGCACCGGCGACCAGACCGGTGACCAGCGGGTCATCGCTGTCAAAATCCGCTGCCGTCCAGCCCTGCCGGAACATTTTATTCAGAAATATCACCACCGACCGGCCAGCGGCGTTATCGTAAACAGCCTTGCCATCCTTGATATAGGGCGCCCCGGCCGCAGTGGCATAATAGAAGGAAATAAAATCAAACCACCGGTCTTGCCAGTTCTTGCCCGCAATCACCTGCATACCGTATTTATGGTCCAGAGCCGCGTATTTCCTTGAAAGAGCATAAACATCATCAAACGTCCGCGGTACCGTTTTCAGTCCGAGTTTGGCCAGTATGTCACTGCGCCACCAGATCATGGTCGGGTTGACATAGATCGGAAAGACATATTTCTTGCCACCCTGATCCCAGCCCTGAATGATCCGGCCCATATGGCGGGCCGCAATTAATTTCCAGTAGCCCGCCATCGCCGAAAGTTCCTGCAACTGCCCCAGATCAGCCAGTTGGGCGGCAAAACCGGCGAATATATTGGTCGATATATCGGGGGCATTACCGGAAACCAGCGCGGTCAGAATAGCCTTTTCCGAGCTTCCCGTTGCCGGAATCGTCGTGAACGTCACCGGCAGGCCAAGGCCGCTTTTATTCCAGCGATCCACCGCGATTTTCCAGAATTCTTCCTGGGTCTCATTGGGGGCGACCCATAATTTAATGACCTTGGGCCGTGCGGAATCTCCGGCTGCCGAACCGGACCCGGAACAGCCACCCACCAGCAACAGGCTTGCCACCAGAAGTAACCTGATAACAGTCTTCATATAATTGCTCACCTTTGCACGGCCATCAGACCCTCAATCGTCGATTCCGCCCCGGAATTCATATTGATTTTAGTGGCCGAGATAATGCCGTCATAGGTCATACCATTCTTTCGATTATACATCACTCTACCAGCAACATTATTGCCCGAAAACCATGATTTTAACGTCACCAGCAACTCAGCATATTTTTTATTTCCGGTCAGGCGATACGCCGCCGACACCGCGTATATCATTGGTCGTATCCCATAGGCGATCTGCGGAAAACGCTTTTTGTCCAGCGGGACATAGTGGCCCGCTTCACGTTTGATCGACAGTGACGCGCCGTAACCATCCTTGATCAGATAGGGATAAAAATTATCAATTTCCCGTAACGCACTCCTGATATATTCCGGGCGGTTTAACTGTTGTCCCGCCAGCAACAGGGCATAGGCCTGATTGTTACCCCAGGCATGCCAGCTATTTTTCCAGCTCAAAAACACCCCGTAAGGATAATGGGTCGCATCGCCCTTTTGCATCTGCATAATGCCTTTTGCGAGCCGGGTAATTATTTTCAAAACCCCGGCATCCTGCCGTCTGCTATAATGTGGCAACAGCGCGATAATGGCAAGTGCTGCCTGATCCGCCGCAGAGCCATTTGGCAGCCAATCCGGGACTTTAACGCCATTAACAACCCGGGTTTTCATGTCCGTTACCGGCATATCCCTTTTGATGTTGGCAACAACCCGGTCGGTCGCCTGATCTATTCTTTTTATAAAGCCCCCATCGGCACGGAACAGTTTATGGGCAACTTCAAGGCTCCATAAGGCGCGGAACGACCACCAGTTCATCGCCGCCACCGATGTCCGGTAACGGGTATTGATCGACATATCCGACCAGACGAAGTTATTGAAATAACCATTATTATTCTGCATATACAGGATAAATTCGACTAATTGCCTGATTTTACCCAGAATTTTATTGTCATGATGACCTTGCCACACCGCCGCCAGCATGATGATGGCCCGGGCGGCATCATCGACACAGGCAAAGCCCTCGCCTGCGGCAGCAACATAGTTATAATCCGGATAGTCACTGTAAATATGAACAATAGCCATTTTCCGGTTCTTCACCACCACCGGTGATAACAGGTAATTGAAATGCTTCAGGTTAACCCCGGCAGGGCGGGACGCGGATGGCACCACAGAAATTAACCCGTCACCATAGGCAACCGGGGCGGCGAATAATCCCGCTACCGTCAATATTAAAAATATCGCCCGGACACTTTGTTTAAATTTTAACGTCATTCATAGCTTTTTCTGTAAATAAAAAGATTTGTTTAACGTTAAACTTGGCTATTGCATATGTCAATATTTAACGTTAAACTCAAACAACTATATATTGAAACTCAAATGCTCTATGGTGTATTTCCAGTGTATTTTTGGGGATAGCCGCCGTGACAGCAATAACCGGGCACTGTTCATTGATAACCACCCCGCCGCCGAAGAATTATTTGACGTTGAAACAAGGATATTTGTAACCATGAGCCTAAGCAAAGTAACGCTGAAATCCATCGCAGCAGATCTGGGCATTACCCATACATCGGTTTCGAATGCGTTTAATAATCCGGCCAAAGTATCCAGCAAGCTGCGCAAGAAAATTCTGGATTATGCCAGATCAGTCAATTACCACGGACCCAATCCTGCGGCGCGCTCGCTTCGCACCGGCCGGTGCGGGGCGATTGGGATAATTTATAATGATCAGCTCAGTTACGCCTTTTCCGACCCCCATGATATTGCTTTTCTGCGCGGCGTATCCTCGGTATGCGAAGAAAAAGGCACCAATATTGTCCTGATACCGTTAAAAAATAACGATCTGGAAAATTTTGAATCTCTCGATGCCATGGTTGATGGTTACATCCTCAACGCACCCTATAAAAACAACCCGACAACCCAGCGTGCCCTTTCCAAGGGTCTGCCGACTGTTGTGGTTGATTTCGACTCCCCGCTGCATATCAGCATATTGACCAATGATGCCAGCGTAATGCGGGAAATGACCAATTATATTTTATCCCTTGGCCATCGGAAATGCGGTATCATAACCTTTCCGGTAACAGAGGACAGCCATGATCTATTCACCCTTGACCGGAAGCTGGAAACCGATAATTATGTGGTAAATCAACGGATTATCGGCTGTCGGCAGGCCATGCAGGATAACGGCCTCAGCCTCGACGATGTCATTGTCCGCGAAACTGTCAACAGCGAGGATGGCGGCGCGGTGGCGGCACGGCATCTGCTGGAATATCAACCTGATATTACCGCGCTCATCTGCTTTTCGGACCGGCTTGCCTATGGGGCGATGGCGGAATGTCACCGCCTCGGGATGGCTATTCCCCGGCGCATTTCAGTGACCGGATTTGACGATATCGCCCCCTATAACCGAAGCCCGACACTGCCCGCGCTGACCACCGTCAGACAGGATGCCTATGCCAAGGGCCGCAAGGCCGCAGAGGCCCTGCTGAACAAGGACGGTGCCCGAAACAAGAAAATTAATATTGAGGCCCACATCATAAAAAGGGCCAGCACCGCTCCAGCAGACAGTACCGCCCCAGCAGACAGTACCGCCCCAGCAGACAGCACTGCCGCCGCAGACAGTATCACCACCACAGAAGGCCTGTCATAATATGGCCAGCCTGACCCTGAGAAATCTGGTTAAAAGCTACGATCAGAATGAAACTGTTCACGGCATTAACCTGGATATTCAAACCGGGGAATTTGTCGTTCTGGTCGGGCCTTCCGGCTGTGGAAAAACCACAATATTAAGAATGATCGCCGGGCTGGAAGCCGTGACATCAGGCAGCATTCATATTGATGATCAGGATGTCACCCACACAGCAGCGTCAAAACGCGGCATTGCCATGGTCTTTCAGTCCTATGCGCTTTACCCGCATATGACCGTCCGTAATAATCTGAGTTTCGGCCTGAAGAATATGCGCTACAGCAAACAGCATATCGCACAAGAGGTCGATCATGCCGCCGATATTTTGCAGCTTAGCGATTATCTTGATCGGCTGCCCAGTCATCTTTCCGGTGGTCAGAGACAGCGGGTGGCCATCGGGCGGACGATTGTCCGCGACCCCAAAATATTTTTATTCGATGAGCCGCTGTCAAATCTTGATGCTGAATTACGGGTTCAGATGCGCCATGAACTCGGCAAGCTGCACCGAAAACTGAAAAGCACGATGATTTATGTCACCCATGATCAGGTCGAGGCCATGACACTGGCCGATAGAATCGTGGTATTGGACTCGGGGAAAATTGCCCAGACCGGCACGCCGCTGGCAATTTATAATCATCCGGAGAATATCTTTACCGCCAGTTTTATCGGTAGCCCCAAAATTAATCTGCTGCCGGGTGAGGTGATAACGAACCATCAGGGCAGGCTCCAGCTCACTGTCGGGCCAGATATAGCCATCGGTCTTACCCGCGAGATTCCGACCCTCAAGCCCGGGGACAAGGTGACCCTGGGCCTGCGACCGGAACATATGACACCGACTGTCAACCACGGGGATATCACCATAAATGTGGTTCTGGATGAGGTCGAAACCCTGGGAGACTCAACCTATATCTACGCAAAATTATTTGGTGAAATTGATCTCCGGATAAAGCTTCAGGGACAATATTCCTTCAAAGACAGCGACCGCCTCACTCTGGGCATTGACCCTCGCGATATTCTGCTTTTTGACGCTGGCGGGACCGCGATTGATCCCCGGCCCGAAAATAACGAAAGCCGCCTTGCCCCCCAGAACGACGTTAAGGGCCAGCGCCAGACATGACTTTAATATTTTACTTGCTTCGGGTTCTGTTTAACCTTAAGCAAAAACGGTCATCATCCCCACATTATGCCGGAGCATCCTCTTGAATATGAAAAACACCCCGTGGCAATTGCTTGAAGCCCAGAAAGTCAAAGCCGAACAGCTTCATCTGAAGGATCTGTTTGCCGCCGACCCTGACCGCTTTGACAAATTTTCATTGCAGATAGAGAATATCCTGTTTGATTATTCCAAAAATCTGGTGACGGACGAAATTATGGCTGGATTATTCGCCCTTGCCCGCACGATTGATGTTGAGGGCTGGCGCGAAAGGATGTTTTCCGGCGGGCGGATTAATATAACTGAAGACCGGCCCGTGCTTCATGTCGCCCTGCGCAACCGGTCGGATGACCCGATTTATGTCGATGGCATAAATGTGATGGATCAGGTCAAATTCGAACTGGCCCGAATGAAGCAACTGACCGAAGACGTCAGAACGGGAAAATGGCGCGGCTATTCCGGCAAACGCATTACCGATGTGGTTAATATCGGCATTGGCGGATCGAACCTAGGCCCCCAGA
>JAADGA010000063.1 GCA_013152615.1 Alphaproteobacteria bacterium | reverse complement strand
CAGTGTTGCCATGACCAGCAATGGCCGCAGGATTTTAAAGCATGCCATTGCCATTCACAAAGAATGGGTGGATGAGCTTCTGGGGAGCATTGACAAGGACAAGACCGAAGAACTGATCACGCTGTTCAGCAGCCTGAAGAACGACCTCGCCGACATTGAGGCCTGAGCCTGCTGCCCGGGTTGCTTGATATTCGCAGCTTTTTACCATTACCCCGGGGCACCGACATTGCCCTAGGTAAGGTCGTCCCATAATTCTTTTACCTTGTCAAAAAAGCCGGAAGATTCCGGGCTGACATTTTCGCCGCACTCATTGGCAAAGGCTCTTAACAGTTCTTTTTGTCTCCGGGTCATATTTACCGGGGTTTCGACCGTCGTCTGGATGACCATATCACCGGTATTCTGGGAATGAAGCACCGGCATACCTTTGCCGCGCAGGCGGTATTGTTTGCCGGTCTGGTTACCGGCACTGATCTTTACTTTGGCCTTTTTGCCGTCAACGGTCGGTACGCTGATTTCTCCGCCGAGCGCTGCTGTTGTCAGCGCAATTGGTACGTTGCAGAAAATATTGGCACCGTCCCGTTGGAAAATAGGGTGATATTCGATTGAAATGAAAATATAAAGATCGCCGCACGGGCCATTCTGCGGTCCGCTCTCGCCTTCGCCCTGAAGTCTGATCCGGGTGCCGTCTTCGACCCCGGCGGGGATTTTGACCGACAGGGATTTATTCTTTTGCTTATGGCCGGACCCGTGGCATCCGGGGCAGGGCCGGGAAATAACCTTGCCCTGGCCATGACAGCGCGGACAGGTCCGTTCGACGGTGAAAAAGCCTTGCTGGGTTCTGATTTTACCAATGCCGCCGCAGCCGCTACAGGGTTCGGGTTTGCTTCCGGCCTCGGCCCCGCTACCCTTGCAGTCATCACAGGTGATGGCGGTCGGAATGGTTATTTTTTCTTCCTTGCCGTTAAAGGCCTCTTCAAGGGTTATGGTCAGGTTATAACGCAGGTCGGCCCCACGGCCCGGGCTGTTGCTCCGTCGGCCGTGTCCGCCGCCGAACAGATCTTCGAAAATATCGGAAAAAGCACTGTCAAAGCCCCCGCCCATACCATTGCCGCCCATGCCGCCATTTTCAAAAGCGGCATGGCCATATTGGTCATAGGCGGCGCGCTTCTGTTCATCCTTCAGGACGTCATAGGCCTCGCTGACTTCCTTGAATTTGGCTTCGGCTTCGGCATCACCCGGATTGCGGTCCGGATGATATTGCATAGCCATTTTGCGGTAGGATTTTTTCAGTTCAGCCGCAGGTGCGCCACTGTCCACCCCAAGTATGTCATAAAAACATGCTTTTGCCATAATAACCCCGGTTTTCTACCTTGAACACAGAAACCGCCCGGTGGCAAAACCGGACGATCTGTTATGATTTGAGATGGCAGTATAATTTACCACAGCAGAAGATTACTTCTTGTCGTCATTAACTTCTTCAAAGTCAGCATCGACAACATCCTCATCACCCTCGGTGGCGGCTGGTTCAGCTTCCGGGTTTGCACCGGCAGCCTGCTCTTTATAAATTGCTTCGCCGAGTTTCATTGACGCCTGCTGTAATGTTTCCAGCTTGGCCTTGATGACTTCGGTATCTTCGCCCTCTGCCGCCGCCTTGACCGCAGTGATCGCCTCTTCGATGGCGGATTTATCACCGGCATCAATTTTGTCGCCATGTTCCTTCAACTGGTTTTCCGCAGAATGCGCCGCGCCTTCGGCCTGATTGCGGGCTTCGACCAATTCCCGGCGTTTCTTGTCGTCTTCGGCGTTGGCTTCGGCTTCCTTGACCATTTTTTCGATGTCACCTTCGCTCAGACCACCAGAAGCCTGAATCCGGATCTGCTGTTCCTTGCCGGTGCCTTTATCCTTTGCCGAAACATTGACAATGCCATTGGCATCAATGTCAAAAGTCACTTCGACCTGCGGGATGCCGCGCGGGGCTGCCGGAATACCCACCAGATCAAACTGGCCGAGCATTTTGTTGTCGGCGGCCATTTCGCGTTCGCCCTGAAATACCCGGATAGTAACCGCTGACTGGTTGTCTTCGGCGGTGGAAAAGGTCTGGGATTTCTTGGTCGGGATGGTGGTGTTGCGGTCAATCAGGCGGGTAAATACCCCACCCAGCGTCTCAATACCCAGCGACAGCGGAGTGACATCAAGCAGCAGCACATCCTTGACATCGCCCTGCAGCACCCCGGCCTGAATAGCGGCACCCATGGCGACGACTTCATCCGGGTTGACGCCCTTGTGCGGGTCATGGCCAAAGAACTCCTTGACCACTTCACTGATTTTGGGCATGCGGGTCATGCCGCCGACCATGACAACTTCGTCAATCTCGCTGGCAACCAGCCCGGCGTCTTTCAGTGCCGCCTTGCACGGTGCGATGGTCCGCTGCACCAGATCCTTGACCAGATCTTCAAACTTGGCCCGGGTGAGCTTCAGCGCCAAATGCTTGGGGCCTGAGGCATCGGCGGTAATGAATGGCAGGTTGATTTCGGTCTGCGGTGAACTGGACAGTTCAATCTTGGCTTTTTCCGCAGCCTCTTTCAGCCGTTGCAGCGCCATATTATCGGCCTTCAGATTTATGCCATGTTCTTTTTTGAATTCGCTGGCAAGATATTCCACCAGCCGCATGTCAAAATCTTCACCGCCGAGGAAAGTATCGCCGTTGGTGGATTTAACCTCGAATACCCCGTCGCCGATTTCCAGCACGGAGATGTCAAAGGTACCGCCGCCAAGGTCAAACACGGCGATGGTCTTGCCATCCTGCTTGTCCATACCGTAAGCCAGCGCCGCCGCAGTCGGTTCGTTAATGATCCTTAGCACTTCAAGACCGGCAATCTTGCCGGCATCCTTGGTCGCCTGACGCTGGGCATCATTGAAATAGGCCGGGACCGTGATCACCGCCTGATCGACATTTTCACCAAGATATTCCTCGGCAGTTTCCTTCATCTTTTGCAGAATGAAGGCGGAAACCTGACTGGGGCTGTAATTCTGTCCCTGAGCCTCGACCCAGGCATCGCCATTGTCGGACTTGACGATCTTATACGGCACCATTTCGATGTCTTTCTGGGTCGCCTTGTCATCAAAGGTCCGGCCAATCAGCCGCTTAATGGCAAATAATGTATTTTCCGCATTGGTGACCGCCTGACGTTTTGCCGGCTGTCCGACCAGTTTTTCACCGTCCGCAGTGAAGGCGACCATGGAAGGGGTGGTTCTGCCGCCTTCCGCATTTTCAATTACCTTTGGCTTTGCCCCGTCCATGATCGAGATACATGAATTGGTCGTGCCAAGGTCAATTCCGATTACTTTACCCATACTATCCTCTATTTGCTATGGCCATATTGCCAACGATTACGGTGGTTTTCATGGCCGGTCAATTACATTGTGTATGCAGGCGATCCGCTGGTTGTGAACTCTGGTTGTTTAAACCTTGGGATGCCTGACGTTCATGGAGTTTATATAAGGCCATTTCCCCGCACTGCAAGGGTTAATA
Organism: Alphaproteobacteria bacterium; assembly: GCA_013152615.1. GTDB lineage: Bacteria > Pseudomonadota > Alphaproteobacteria > Sphingomonadales > Emcibacteraceae > Paremcibacter. The sequence continues at coordinate 4,067 of JAADGA010000063.1, read as the reverse complement.
TCAAGTTTTCTGTATTTTTGTCACTCGCGGGTACTGTAAGAAATCGTCGGCCTGAACTATAAATCCTGACAGATAATATTAATGGTTTTTTTTGATTAAATTCATACTGCGAAATACTATGTCTATATCGCGTGACGTGAAATCGGGATCAGATGAAATCGTTTTTAAGGCTCTTATGCTGGCGTCCAGTATTTGCTGGTTGCTATAGTCGGTATCTCTGAATTCAAGAGCATGCTGAATAACCTTCAGGGTCATTCTGTCTGAAATTTTTCTGTGGAGGGCAGTGCTGTCGGGGGCCCCGCGATCATAAACCAATTGTTCAGGTGTGCAACAAAGAGCATCGGCCAGAGCCGCTATGGTATCAAAACGGGGCATGTTCTTTTGTTTTTTAAATATATCTCTAATCGCGGTAGGATTGAGGCCAGCTTCAATGGAAAGCGTCTTGTCATTATATTTCAGAATTTTTTGACGGCGCCTTAACGACTTTAGAAAAATTTCTTTGTCCACATATTTTTTCATATGGGAAATATCCCGTTAATTCACTCTAATGACAATTGGGAAGAAACCCATTGACCAAATGGGAAAAAACATATATTTTAATTTTATATCTATTGGGGAAGAATTTTGAAAGTACCCTGATTTTATCAGGGCTGTAGATATCAGCTTAAATTACTTCCGGTCAAATGGTCACATTGGTGATTATGGTATTTACAAAAGGCATTACCGAACAACTCCAGTCCTCCGTAGGGACGGCATTGGCAGGGCATTCATTTAAAGTCACACAGCTTGTTATGGATGCCCTGTCTGCTGTTAGGTAATTCGATTTTGCTGGTATCTATATGCCGGCTGGCGGCATTGAATCTTTTGTGCTGCCGCGAATCTTTTATGCTGCCGCGCGGGGCCGCCCTGATCACAGCTTGAAGTTTTATTTTATATTCGGTAAAACTGTGGGGATTATTAACAATTCTATAAGGCCTTATTCTTTAGAGTCTGCAAATTTAAGGAGAAGAATTATGAAAACGCTGAGTATAATTTTAATATTATTAACCCTGGCATCCTGCAGTATACCGCTGATTCCCGGAATCTAGAGTACTGATATTGTTCCAGGGCACTGATATTGCCCTGGAATACTGACTTTGCTCTGCTATACCTTGGTATCCACATGTGCCGCCGGGGGCTTTTTCTGGCCTTTGGCGACGCCGACCATCGCCGGGCGCAGCAGACGGTCCTTGATCACATAGCCGATCTGCATCACCTGAACAATGGTGCCATCCTCTTCGCCGGTATCGGGGACTTCGAACAGGGCCTGATGGCGGTTATGATCGAATTTCTCCCCCATCGGGTCAATTTTCTTGATGTTATGACGCTCAAGCATGTTCAGCAACTCGCGTTCAGTCATTTCAATGCCGTCAATCAGGGTTCTGGCATGTTCACCGAGGTCGGCATCCGGCGGAATGCTGTCGAGCGCCCGACGCAAATTATCACCAACACCCAGCAGATCGCGGGCAAAGGCCGTCATTGCGTAATTGGCCGCATCCGATCTTTCCCGGTCGGCGCGGCGGCGCAGATTTTCGGTTTCGGCGACGGCTCTGAGCAGACGGTCTTTCAAATCGGCAATTTCTGCGATCAGCTTGTCATCCTGATGATTCTTCTCAGGTGTGTTTTCTTCGGTTGCACTATCCGCCGGCATTTCTGTTTCAGGGGATATATCGTTATTTTCACTATCGTCGGTCATATTATATTTCTCAGGATTTTAAAGAATTTTACCAATTATCTTGGCGGTGTAATCCACCAGCGGAATAATGCGGGCATAATCAATCCGGGTCGGACCGATGACGCCGATAACGCCGAGGATATTATTTTTGCCGTCCATGTAAGGCGAAGCGATAACAGAAGAATCGGACAGGGAAAAGAGTTTATTTTCCGAACCGATAAAAATACGCACTCCGTCGGCTTCGCGCGCGCTTTCCAGCAGGTCAATCAGGTCACGTTTGCTCTCAAGATCGCTGAACAGGCGGCGAATGCGCTCAAGGTCGTTAATCGCGTCCAGATTATCCAATAATCGTGACTGGCCACGGATGATCAGATTGTCGCGGCAACTGGCTCCGGATTCACTCTGATGGCCCGCCCATACCGCCAGTCCCTGCTCAACCACCGAGCGGGTGAGGCTGTCCAGTTCGGCCTGCTGATCGTCCAGATCCTGCAAAATCTGGGTTTTGGCCTCGGTAAATGTCCGGCCAGCGAGGCGGGCATTGAGGTAATTCCCCGCCCGTGTCAGCGCGGAAGGGGTCAGGCCGACCGGAATTTTAATCAGTCGGTTCTCGACATCATCGCCTTCACTGACGATCACCACCAGCGCCTGTCCGGGGCTGAGATAGACAAATTCAATATGCTTTAGCGGCAGGTCATTTTTCGGCGCAAAAACCAGACTGGCACATTGGGACAGGCCGGATAACATCGTCGTTGCCCGGGTCAGCAGGTCTTCGACATTCTGGCCGCTTTCCTGACATTGTACGCGGATAGTGGTGCGTTCACGGCGCGATAAATTACCCATTTCCAGCAGGCCATCGACAAAAAGCCTGAGCCCGATATTGGTCGGAATCCGCCCGGCTGATTTATGAGGGGAAAAGATCAGGCCATTATCCTCCAGATCAGCCATCACATTGCGGATGCTTGCCGGAGACAGCGAATGTGACTGCGGGGTGTTCAACTGTTGCGACAGGGTACGCGAACCCACCGGCTCACCCGTCAGGATATAGCTGTCGACAATCTGCCGGAATATGGTCCGGGACCGCTGGTTTAAATCTTCGATCAACATTTTTTGCTCAAGACCAAATGTAGGGACTGTGGCGGGTAATTTCAATGTAAGGCGGAAAAATAGTAAGAATGTCAAGATATTATGTCATAATGTCAAACAAGCTTGACATTATAAAAATAACTGCTAATGTAAAGGAAAGTTGACATATTGAGGTGTAAAAGAATGTCGGACCTTACCGAGAAAGAAAAGCAGAGCGGCAAAAAATCTCTGAAGAAACTCTGGCCTTGGCTGATTTTCATGATGGTGACAATCGTTCTTCAGGGTTATTTTGACCGGCAGCCAGACTCAATCTGGAAAACACTGACTACTCTGGCGATTGCTGTTCCCATGTTAGCCATAGTTACGATCCAGGTGCGCTATATACTGCAAATGGATGAGTATATGAGAAAAATGTATATGGTATCTGCAGTATATACTCTTATCTTGACGACAGGGGCAGCTTATCTCTATGGCCTTCTGGAGAAGGCCGTGGGTTTCCCTCCTTTGAATTTGAGTGCAGCTGCCGCGTCAGTATTTCTGATCTGGTTTTTCATGGGTATTATTCTTGTGAGTAGAGGGTAATGGAGAATGCTTTAAGGGTTCTCCGGGCCGAGCGTAAAATGTCACAGGCTGAGCTGGCGGAATTGCTCGGGGTATCGCGTCAGACGATCAATACCATCGAGAATGGTAAATATGACCCGAGCCTGCCGCTGGCTTTCGGGATGGCCCGTCTTTTTGAAAAAAAGATCGAGGAAATTTTCTTTCCTTAAGGCGTGCGAGTCTGTAGAAGAAGGCAATAAGCTACTTAAATTTTTCAGGAGAGAATATATGCGCCCTTCAGGCCGTACCAATGACCAAATTCGTGACGTGACCCTTGAGATGGGGTTCTCAAAACATGCCGAAGGGTCGTGTCTGATTAAATGCGGCGATACCCACGTGTTATGCACCGCGACCCTTGAGGACAAGGCGCCGCCGTTTTTGCGTGATAGTGGCAAGGGCTGGGTGACGGCGGAATATGGCATGCTGCCGCGCTCGACCCACAGCCGCATGGGCCGTGAAGCCGCCAGAGGCAAACAATCCGGTCGTACCCAGGAAATTCAGCGGCTGATTGGCCGCGCGCTCCGGGCGGTGGTTGATCTCAAGGCGCTCGGCGAGCGGCAGATTCGTCTGGACTGTGACGTTATTCAGGCTGACGGCGGCACCCGCACCGCCTCCATCACCGGGGCTTACGTGGCCATGGTGCAATGTTTCCAGAAAATGATCCGCGACG
>JAADGA010000062.1 GCA_013152615.1 Alphaproteobacteria bacterium | reverse complement strand
GTTTTTCAACCGCCGCCAGCATTGGCGCAACAATTGGTCTTGGATTTCTGTACCCGTGGAAGGGGTTGTTTGTAAATACCCTCATCCCGTTATTTGCCGTGATTGTCCTGCTCGCCAACGGAATTGGCTGGTTCGCTCACCGCAGTCCGGTACGCGGTTTTATCGGTATAGCCGGGCCTGTACTGGTGTTGCTGGCCGTCTATACCCTGTCGCCGCACACGACGGACCGCACCGCCGTTTTATATACCGGGCTGGCATTAATGACGGCTTTTGGCCTTTGGGATAGCTTCATCAGGCCCCGAATGAAAAAAGCCTGAGAAATCAGGGACTAAATATCCGGCAATGATCAAAGCCGGTATTGCGGTGGCAGATGCCGGATTCTTTTTAAGGGGTGGGGGTTCCCCCCACTCGTCGCCTCGCTCCCCCGCCTGCGCTAAAGCTCCGGGCGGCCAGTCGGCCTTGCCTCAGGCCATTTTATGGCCTGAGGGGACTGAGTATTATTGGGAGAGAGTAGCGGTAGTGGCCAATATCCATTTCCCCGCTATATCTCCCGGACATCCGAAACCCCCTGTAAATCAAGAATCATCTGCCTTATTTCGGGAGAAATTTTGTATTTATCACTTAATTCTATATCGACGTCATAGTCGTCTTCATCGTGAATATTGAGCTTGAAGGTGACAAAACCCCGACCGCCCCGGTGCCTTTTCAATACATCATGGATCGCGGCGACAGACTTCGCGTCATTCAGGTAAATTTCCAGCCCTTTTGCGCTGTTGACCGCGACGGTCGCAATATCGGCAAAGCTTTTGGCGGTGATGCGCAGGCCGCGTTCGGGATGGATGCTGATGTCCGCCGTCACCACGACCGAGCGCCCGGGCAGTAATATCTCTTCCGCGTCGTCGAGAAGCTCGGAGAAAGCCATCACTTCAAAATTGCCGTGAGCATCGGACAGACTGATAAAAGCAAATTTTTTGCCCCGTTTGTTTTTCATCATGCGGATATTCTGAATAGTCCCGGCAAGCCGGACCACACCGCCCCGTTCCGCCCGCCGCAGAAGTTCGGATGACGGCAGAATTTTCTGCCGCTCCAGCACCTGCTTGTAAGCATCCAGCGGGTGGGCCGACAGATAAAAGCCGATCGCCTCTTTTTCACAGTTCAGCCGGTCAATCAATTGCCAGTCATCCTTTGTGGTCAGGGTAATCGCCTGCCGGTCAAGTTCGTCGCCAAACAGGCTGACCTGATGGCTGATACGCTCGGCACAGGCGGCGTTCGCGACCCCCAGCATCATCTCGACCGCGCCGAGCATCTCGGCCCGGTTGGGATGAATACTGTCAAAGGCCCCGGCCCGGGCCATGCTTTCCAGCGCGCGCTTGTTGACATGCTTGGCATCAAGCCGGTGGCAGAAATCGGCGATATCGCGAAACGGCCCATTATCCTCCCGTTCGGCCACCAGCGCCGCCATCGCGTGGGCTCCGACATTTTTCAGTGCGGCGAGACCGTAACGGACCCCGCGCACAACACCGTCGGAACAGGCACCGCCAATCCGGTCACTATCCTGTCGGTCCGCGATTACTTCAACCGAAAATTCCACCCCTGATTTATTGATGTCAGGGGAAAGAATTTCAATCCCCATACGGACCACTTCCTGCTTGAAAATAGCGAGTTTGTCAGTATTGTTGAGGTCGAGCGACATCACCGCCGCCATAAACTCCACCGGGTAATTGGCTTTCAGCCACGCGGTATGATAGGACACCAGCGCATAGGCTGCGGCATGACTTTTGTTAAAGCCGTAACCGGCGAATTTCGCCACCTGATCAAAAATACGTGCCGCCTGTTCGGGGTCCACCCCCTTTTTATCCGCGCCTTCCTGAAAGCGGCTGCGCTGGGCGTCCATTTCCGCAGCAATTTTCTTGCCCATGGCGCGGCGCAGCAGGTCGGCCTCGCCAAGGGTATAATCCGCCAGAATCTGGGCAATCTGCATCACCTGTTCCTGATAGATGATCACGCCGTAAGTTTCGGTCAGTATGCCCTCCAGCAGCGGATGGAGGTAATCCGGGTCCTCCTGACCATGCTTGCAGGCGATATAGCGCGGGATATTATCCATCGGCCCCGGACGGTACAGTGCGACCACGGCAATGATATCCTCGAACACATCCGGTTTGATCTGGGCAAGGACATTCTGCATACCGCTGCTTTCCATCTGAAAGACGCCGATGGTTTTACCGCTGCTGAACAGGTCATAGCTCGGGGTATCGTCAAGCGGGATATGTTCGAGGGCGACCGTAATCCCCCGCCGGGCAATATAATCAACCGCCTTCGCCAGCACCGTCAGGGTCTTTAGCCCCAGAAAGTCAAATTTGACCAGTCCGGTTTTTTCGACAAATTTCATGTTGAACTGGGTCACCGGCATGTCGGAACGCGGGTCACGATACAGCGGCACCAGTTGATCCAGCGGCCGGTCGCCGATCACCACCCCGGCGGCATGGGTCGAGGCATGACGATACAACCCCTCCAACTGCAGCGCCATCTCAATCAGGCGGGCGGTTGCCGGATCATTGTCACGTTCAAACCGAAGCTTGGGTTCGCTCGCCAACGCCTCGGCCAGAGTTGGCGGATTGGCCGGATTAGCCGGAATTAATTTTGACAGCCGGTCGACCTGACCATAGGGCATCTGCAACACCCGGCCAACATCGCGGATCACCGCCCTCGCCTGCAGCTTGCCAAAGGTGATGATCTGGGCGACATGGGACGCACCGTATTTCTGCTGGACATATTTAATCACCCGGTCGCGCTTGTCCTGACAGAAATCAATATCGAAGTCGGGCATTGACACCCGTTCGGGATTGAGGAAGCGTTCAAACAACAGCCCGAATCTGAGCGGATCAAGATCGGTAATCCGCAACGCCCACGCAACCACTGAGCCGGCACCGGAACCACGCCCCGGCCCCACCGGAATATTTTCCGCCTTCGACCACTGGATAAAATCCGCCACAATCAGGAAATAGCCCGGGAAGCCCATATCGGTAATCACCCCAAGCTCAAAATCAAGCCGGTCACGATAGGGTTCGGCGAGGATTTTCTGCTGCTGTTCATCCCCTTCGCCGTTATAAACATGATCGGCCAGCCGCTTCTCCAGCCCCTGACGCGCCATCCGCGCCAGCACGGCATCTTCGCTTTCCGTGCTGTTATACCGCGGCAGGATCGGGGCGATCACCGGCACTTTAAAGGCACAGCGCTGCGCGATCACCACGGTGTTATTAATGGCCTCGGGCAGGTCGGAAAACAATTCAGTCATTTCCGCCGCGGATTTGAAATAATGTTCCGGGGTCACTTTGCGCCGTGCGCTCTGCTCGACATAATTGCCGCCCGCGATACACAGCAGGGCGTCATGGGCCTGATAGATTTCCCGGGTGGCAAAAAACACCTGATTGGTGGCAACCAGCGGAATATCATGACCATAGGCGAGATCAAGAAAGGCGGTTTCGGTATTCTTTTCTGCCGCCATGCCGTGACGCTGCAATTCGATGTAAAGCCTGCCCGGAAATAACCTTGTCAGGTGTGTCAGGGTCGCTTCGGCGTGGGCACGGGCGGCACTGCCACCGCTCTGGAGATATTTACCCACCGGACCTTCGGGGCCGCCGGTCAGGCAGATTATGCCGTCAGTCAGGCCGTTAAAATCATCGAGGCTGATCTGTGGTCCCTCACTCGGCTCGCTGTCGAGATGGGCTTTTGACACCAGTTTCATTAAATTCTGATAGCCATCCAGGGTCTGCACCAGACAGACCAGCCAGCCCGGGTCCGGGGCCTTTAGCGCCCGCGCCTCCTCATCATGACGGATCGCAAGGCGGCAGCCGATGATCGGCTGGATACCGGATTTTGGCAGCGCGAGCGACGCCTCCAGCATGCCGAACATGTTATTGCTGTCAGTGATCGCCACCGCCGGCATATCATGCGTCCGGCACAGATCGCCCAGATTCTTGATATGGATAGCACCCTCCAACAGCGAATAAGCCGAATGAAGGTGCAAATGGATAAAGCGCGAGGTCGTCATCTTTTACCGCCAGAAATTACAGCCAGAAATTATAGCCAGGCCACCCTACCGTCATCCCCCCAAGGCGGCAACCCTTTTCAGCGATGACCCGTGTTATGACGAACGATCCCCAAGCGGATATGACAGCGCCCTATGGATGCGGAAACGGGTTCAGCGGGACAGCAGCCTCACCTGCGCTGTCACCAACCGGACCATGGTCAGACTTCCGGTTAAAATGGTCAGGCTTCCGGTTAAACCGGATCGTGATCAGGAAATTATTTCAGATTGCGGTAATCAAATACCCGTTTGGCCTTGCCGACGGAGCGCGGAATGCCGCCCGGTTCACGGATATCGACCTTGGTCGTCACCCCGCACAGGTTTTTGATATGTTTTTTCAGCTCCGCCGCCAGATGCAGTCTGCTGTCATCATCGGAAAAATCCACCTTGGCTTCGGCCACCACGGTCAGTTCATCCATCGCCTTTGGCCGCCGGATTTCACAGAAATAATGCGGGGTCAGCCGGGGCTCGCGGCAGATGATTTCCTCAATCTGGGTCGGAAAGACATTGACGCCGCGAATGATCATCATATCGTCTGAACGGCCATAAATCCGGGCGATACGGCGCATTTTGCTCATTGATCCCGGCAGTAATCTGGTCAGGTCACGGGTGCGGTAGCGAACAATCGGAAAAGCTTCCTTGCATAGTGAAGTAAAAACCAGCTCGCCCTCTTCGCCGTCCGGCAGGACCTCGCCCGTTTCAGGGTCGATAACTTCCGGATAGAACAGATCCTCCCAAATGGTCAGACCGTCCTGGGTTTCGGCAAATTCCGAGCCGACCCCCGGTCCCATCACCTCGGACAGGCCATAAAAATCAACCGCTGTCATATCGAAACGCTGTTCAATCTCTTTACGCATTTCATTGGTCCACGGTTCCGCGCCATGCATGCCGATTTCAAGCGATGTCGAACGCGGATCAATTCCCTTGCGCTCGAAACTGTCGGCCAGCGACAGCATATAGGACGGGGTTACCATGATGATGCGTGGTTTAAAATCCTGAATGAGCTGAATCTGAGCCTCAGTTGCTCCGCCGGATGCCGGTACCACCGTGCAGCCACAGCGTTCAGCGCCGTAATGGGCGCCAAGTCCACCAGTAAAAAGACCATAACCAAAGGCAACATGGACCAGATCACCGGCATGGCCACCGGCCACCCGGATACAGCGGGCAACGACCTCCGCCCAGACATCAATATCCTGCGCGGTATAGCCAACGACCGTCGGCTTGCCGGTGGTGCCGCTTGAGGCATGAATGCGCGACAGTTTCTCTCTCGGTACGGCAAAAAGCCCGAAAGGATAGTTGTCCCGCAGGTCTTTCTTGACGGTAAAGGGGAATTTTGACAGATCCGCAAGCGAATGGAGATCATCAGGATGGACCCCCCTGTCATCAAAGGCCTGACGATAAAACGGCACATTGTCATAGGCATGGCGGAGCGACCATTTCATCCGCGCGAGCTGCGTGTTCTCAATCTCGTCACGCGAAGCAAACTCAAAACCGTTAATTCCCGAAAACATCGTCATGCTATAGTCTCTCCCTGTAATTTTTAAGGCTTTTATAGTTTAGGCGGCTTTGAGCGTGCGTGCAAGCTCAACCCCGGCCTGAAGGGCATCCATATTCATATCAAGAAATTTCTTTGGCGATATGGAGCGCAGGATATTCTCAATGGTTTTTACCTCGATATTATCGGATAATTCAGCGATAACCCCGGTGGCCACCACATTGGTCACCCGTTCGGAACCAACCGTGATCGCGGTTTCGCTCAACGGCAGTTCGATCACTTTAAAATTTCCCTCAGGCGGGGTTTTTGTCCGCCGGGGATCAACAATCACCAGGGTGTCATCGCGGATAATGCCCGTCGATGCCGCCGCCGCCGCCTGATCAAGAATCAGCAGGGTGTCCAGATTGGTTGCCAGCGGGAAATCCGGCGTGGTATCGCTCACGACAATATCTGCCCGGCTGAGGCCGCCGCGCGATGTCGGCTCGTAACTTTGCGACATTGAGACATGATAGCCGGCACCGGTCATGGCTTTTGAAAATATTTTGGCGCACAGCTGCAACCCCTGTCCCCCGGCACCACTGAAGCGCATTTCAATTGTTTTCATGAGGTGTGACTTCCTTTTTTCAGCGCTTGCAACCGCTCGCTCATATCCCGGTAGGCCTGACCATATTCCGGATTGCTCGAATGAACGAAAACCCCGACATTCATGTTGTTTGGCCGGAAGGGATGCTCAACCACATTGCTATCATACTCATAATCATGTTTATATTCTGGCGGCCGCATATTCCGGGTCTGGGCCAGCACCATTTCCGGCGATGATCCCAGATCATTCTTGCGGCCATTGACTTCGGTACAATCCGATATCACTTCGATAAAGGAAAAGCCCTTATAGCCCAGTCCTTCGATAATCATGTCACGCAGCCGCGGCAGATGAATAGTCACTTCCCGGCCAACGAATCCGGCCCCGGCCGCTTCGGCGAGCTTACAGGCATCAAACACCGGCTCGCGGTTACCCGCCGGGGTGGTGGTGGTGAAACGGTCACGCGGCGTTGTCGGCGATCCCTGACCACCGGTCATGCCGTAAATCTCGTTATTGAGCATCAGGCAGGTGATATCCAGATTACGCCGCGCCGCATGAATAAGGTGATTGCCGCCAATCGCCAGACAATCACCGTCACCGGTGATCACCACCACATGCAGATCAGGCCGCGCCATCTTGAGCCCGGTGGCATAGGCCAGCGGCCGACCGTGGGTGGTATGGAAAGTATTGGCATCAATATAGGCCCCGACCCGGCCAGAGCAGCCAATGCCGCACACCACCGCGAGCTTGTTCTTGTCGATTCCCTGCTCATGGATGGCCCACAGCAACGCCCGGAGCGCAATCCCGTGGCCACAGCCCGGACACATGAAATGAGGGAACAGATCGAGCCGCAGATAATCGCGAATCTCAAATTTATTTTCAGCATCCTTGCTGTCAACAGCAACCATTTCAGTCATGACTTGAGTACCTCCTTGACCTTTTCCCTGATTTGTACCGGTAGAATTGGCACCCCGTCATAACGGTTCAATCCGGTAACGGTCTGCCTGTTGGTCTTGATTGCGGATATTTCAAGAATTAATTGTCCGGCATTCATTTCCGCGACGATAATATGTTTGGCTTTTGCGGTTATTTTACGGAAGCTGTCCGTCGGGAACGGCCACAGGGTAATCGGTCGGAACAACCCGGCCTTTACCCCCTCCGCCCGGAGATCTTTCACCGCCTTCTTGGCCGCACGACCAACGACACCAAGGGCGACAATCACTACTTCCGCCCCCTTGCAGTCGACATTTTCAAAACTTTCAACCACGTCATTATTCAACGCGACCTTGCCCAGAAGACGCTTCATCAGGGCATCGACCTCAACCGATTTCTGGGTCGGGAAGCCGCTTTCGGCCACCGTCAGCCCCGAGGTATGCACCCGGTAGCCGTCACCGGGCCGAGCCATCGGTGCCACCCCGTCGGCATCGGCATGATAGGGT
>JAADGA010000061.1 GCA_013152615.1 Alphaproteobacteria bacterium | reverse complement strand
GGCAACGCATAGGCCGCCGCCAGCATCCCGGCGGTCCCCAAATCAAGGCCATAGGCCCCGACATAATAGCGCGGCAGCCACAGGGCCAGCGCGACAAAGCCGCCAAAAACAAAGAAATAATACAGCGAGAACCGCCATACCTGAAGGTTTTTCAGTGGCTCCATCTGTTCCATGAACGAGGCGTGTTTAATGCCCTTTTCCCGCCGTTCCCGAACCGCCGGATCATCCTTGGTAAAGAGGAAATATAAAATAGCCGTCACCAGCAGAATGATGGCATAAACCTCGGCCACCCCCTGCCATCGTCCCGCCATGGCAACCAACAGAATTGGTGCCGCAAAATTGGTAATCGCCGCGCCGACATTGCCCATGCCAAAGATACCAAGGGCGGTGCCCTGACGTTCCTTGGAATACCATGTGGAGACATAGGCAATACCAACCGCGAAACTGCCGCCAGCGAGACCAACCCCGAGCGCCGCCAGTAAAAACATCGGATATGTCGAGACCTTGGTCAGCAGGAAAGTGGCAAATGCGGTAATAATCATCTGGAAAGTATAAACAATACGACCACCATATTGATCCGCCCATACCCCGAGAAAAATCCGGCTCAGCGAGCCAGTCAGGATAGGCGTTGCCACCAGAATACCAAATTCGGTATCCGACAGCCCCAGTTGCATCTTGATTTTCAAACCGATAATTGAGAAAATTGTCCAGACAGCGAAACAAACCGTAAAGGCGAGCGTACTTGCAGTCAGCGCCTGTTTTTGCTCCCTCCCGGATACATTTACAGCATTCATAGCAAAGTCACCTGTATTAATTAATCATGTCCAGATTAAACTGGATGATAAGAGCCTAGAGAAAGAGCAGGCGGTTAAATTTGACCTCGATCAAATAAGTCAGGATAATATAAAAAAATTATTCCGCAACCGCCAGTACTATTATTACAACAGGACCAACACTATTATTACGACATGACCAACAGTATATATTACGACAGGACCAACTCCATATATTACGACAGCATACGTCTCTTTTTCCACAACAAAGCTTGTTAACTTGACAAAACTGCCGTAATATCGCTCCGGGTATAAATTAAAGATTAACTATAAATCTATGAATGAAACGCTTATTCTTCTCGGCAATGCCGTACATGAAATGCAGGCCGAACGAGGGTGCGCCGTCGTCTATGTCAGCAGCAAAGGCAAGATTTTCAAGGATGAATTACTGGCAAGCTTCGAAAGATCGCTTGCCGCCTTCGAGAAAATCCGTCAGGAGCTGACAAGATGGCGCAAGAGTCAGGCCTTTGATGATGAGTTTCTTGACCGGATCAGGGCCGTACTGGATAATTCGGAAACGGTTAAATCCCGGCGAAAAAAAATTTTCAATCTTGAATTTAATCCTACCGAGATTATTGGCGGCTACTGCCATCAGGTCATCAGCCCGCTGATGGACATCATGGTCCTCGCCGCGCTGTCGGACAAGGATAACGACCCGGCAAAGGTCAGTGCCTATGCCTATTTTCTGCAATATAAGGAAAAATTTGGCCGGGAGAGGGCTTTGGGCGCCCGCGGTCTGGTGACCAAATCCTTCAATGATCAGGAATTTCTCGACCGCTTCCGTTTTCTGATTTCTGAACAGGACAGTTTTCAACGCACCTTCCTTGCCATGGCCAATGCCCGACAAAAAAAGATTTATAATGATATTTTACACGGCAACGCCATCCGCCGCCTGTCAGACCTCCACCAGAGCCTGAAGCTGAAAAACAGCCACAGCATCCCGGAAATCTCCCCCGGTGACTGGTTCCGGCTGACTTCGGAAAAAATGAACCTGATGAAAAAGGTTGAAGACGAGCTGGTACAGGACCTGCCGAGTGACACCGTTAATAATACCGATGACCTGCCGCAAGTATCCCAGGTCCGGGTCAGCCGTCCGGTTGAGGGCATCAATGCCGAACAGCGGAGCTTTATCCAGAATCTGCCTTTCTTTATGGATTTACCGGAAGATATCACCTCCAGACTGTTACAACATGCCCAGGTGCGCGATTATAAAAAAGGCAAGCTGCTGTTTCTGGAAGGGGAGGTTTCCAGCCGGCTTCATATCGTTCTCAGCGGCTGGATAAAATTATTCAAGGGGACAACCAACGGCGACGAAACCATATTGCAGATGGTCACCAGCGGCGATATGGTTGCCGGCTCTGCGGTTTTCCTCAATGCCCTCTATCCGATCAGCGCCCAGGTGGTGAAAGACTCTGTGGTGCTGACGCTGCCGGCACCGATCATCCGCGAAAGGATAAAGGAAAATAATGAACTGGCGCTCAGGGTTCTGGACGGTATCTCCCAACATTCCCATAGCCTTATTCAGGAGTTTGAGAATATCCGGCTGAAATCCGCCACCGAACGGGTGGGCTGGTTCCTGCTGAAGCTGTTGCGGGATCAGGGCAAGATATCGGATATTATTGAACTGCCTTACGATAAATCGCTGATTGCGTCATATCTTGATATGAAACCCGAAACCTTTTCCCGTACCCTGAAACGTTTCAAGGACCGGGGGTTTAAAATAAACAAGAATTCTGTTGTGCTGCCCGATATCAACGCCCTTTGCAATTTTTGTGATCATGATTTCGCCATGGCCTGCCCCAAATGCGGCACCGCGCAATGCCCCAATTTCGATGCCCCGCCCAAGCATAAATAATTTTGGCTTTCTTGACTTATATTAAGTATGGAATTTTTTTCCCCGTTATGTATAATTACAGCTAACAGGACATTGTTCACGTGATCAATGTCACCTCCGAAGCCTTCGACCCTAAACCCCTTGCGGGCATGGGTAGTTGGCCGCAGGCTGGAAACGGACCTGCCGGGTTATGGTGAAAACGCCATGGCCTCCCGTGCTTGGAAAGGAGCATTAAAGTGAATTTGAACCCCGCCCGCCTGCCGGGTCAAAAGTCGGGAAAGCCGGTGGACAAACCGGTGGACAAGCCAGTAAACAAGCCAGTAAGGCTGACGGATAAATATCACCGGGAATTTCCCTACCTGCGCTTGTCAGTCACCGATGTCTGCAATTTTCGTTGTGAATATTGCCTGCCGAACGGCTATCACCGCAGCCATCGGCCCGCGGTGCTGACCCGGGAGGAAATCCGGCGGCTGGTTACGGTATTTGCCGAACTTGGCGTCTGGAAAATCCGCCTGACCGGGGGTGAGCCAAGTGTGCGTAAGGATTTTACCGAAATTATCGACATGGTCGCCCATATTCCCGGAATCACGACCACCGCCTTTACCACCAACGGCTACCGGCTGCTTGCCAATGCACAAAAATGGCAGGACGCCGGGGTAACCAACCTTAATATCAGCGTCGACAGCCTTGATCCCGCCCGGTTTAAAAAGATTACCGGCCATGACCGGTTAACCGAAATTCTGGCTGGCATCGAAAAATCCCTTGAGCTTGGCTACGGATCAATAAAAGTCAATGTGGTGCTGCTAAAGGATATCAATGATAGCTCGCTGCCGGATTATATGGATTATATCCGCGAGCGGCCGATCACCGTCCGTTTCATTGAATTGATGCAGACCGGCGATAACCTGGCCTATTTCAGGGAGCGCCATCAATCGGCACAGGTCATGCGCACGGCGCTGGTCAAACAGGGCTGGACGGAAAATATCCGCCGGAACGGGGCTGGCCCGGCGGTGGATTTCACCCATCCCGATTATCAGGGGGCCATCGGCCTGATTGCGCCCTATTCGAAAGATTTCTGTCTGGCGTGCAACCGGCTGCGGGTGACGGCAACCGGGGACCTGCGCCTGTGCCTGTTTGGTGATATTGGTATTCCGCTGCGCGACCTTTTGCAGTCTGATGACCAGATGCCAGAGCTGAAAAGCCGCATCATCACACAACTGGAGCATAAAAAATCCTCTCATTTTCTGGCTCAGGGCAAAACCGGCCTGATCCCGAATCTCTCAGCAACCGGCGGATAAATAATTATGAAACTGCGCATTGACCCCGAAAGAATAAGCTTTCGTCTTGACCTTGAACAGGCAAAAACCCTGCTGGAACGCGGCAAGTTCGAACAGGCAACACCGTTGCCGGACGGCGAAATAACCTCCCGGATCATCTGCCTGCCCGCTGGCTCGGAGGCTGGTTTTCAGGCCGGCGACAATGTCTTTACCCTGTCGCTCGCCCGCGACGTTATCGAAGATCATATTGCCAGCCTGCCCTCCCTGCACGGCATTGTCACCCAGTTTTCAACAGCCGGTGGCAACAGTTTCGAGGTCGCACTTGAAATTAATCTGAAGAAGAAACTGAAACGATCCCTGAAGTCCCGGGAGACCCTGGGCAAAGATGAATGAAGTCCCGGGAGACCCAAGGATAGATAAACTCCGGGAGACCCCGGCTAAGAGTAAATGAAACCCCGGAAAACCCAAGGATAGATAAACCCCGGGCAAGGATAGATAATGACGGTCACAGCGGATCAGGACTGGCAAAATAATCTGGATGAGGTCCAGTATCAGGTGGCCCGCAAGGGTGCTACCGAACCGCCTTTCAGCGGCAAATACTGGGATCATAAAGAAACCGGCTGCTATCTGTGTCTCTGTTGCCAGGCACCGCTGTTCCGCTCCGAAACCAAATATGACAGCGGCAGCGGCTGGCCGAGCTTTTATGATGTTTTCGCCCGCGACAGCATCACTATCCGGCGCGACCAGTCACACGCCATGATCCGCGACGAGCTATTATGCGCCGGCTGTGACGCCCATCTCGGTCACCTGTTCACCGATGGCCCGGCACCGACCGGCCTGCGCTATTGCATCAATTCCGCCGCGCTGGATTTCAGCCGCGATCAGGCGTGAACCGCGATATAATCCTTCAGATGAACGACCACCCGCGCGGATAGCGTGCTGAGTGACGGCAACAGCAGCGTAACCGCCTCGATATCCTCATTTACACTCCTGTCTTCCATTTCCGCGGCTATTTTGCCCAGCGTCTTCGCGCCGATTTGCAGACTGGTGGATTTCAGGGAATGGCTGTGCCGCCGGAGCGTCGGCATATCTTCGGTGAGGATCGCGGTCTGTATGGCGGTAATTATTTCATCTGCCGAGCTGATATAGCTTGTCAGGACCGGGATGAAATTATCCCCGGTCAGCGATTCCAGCGCGGCGAAAATATCCGGGTCCAGTAAATATTTCTGCTGTTGGTCCTGTTCTTCCCGGGCTTTTTCGGCCTGCCGCGCCAAGGCCGCCGTTAACCACCGTGACATGATGTCGATCATATTTTCCGGCTCCACCGGTTTTGCAATATAATCATCCATGCCCGCCAGAAGGCATTTGTTATCGTCCCCCGCCATAACATTGGCGGTAAAAGCGATGATCGGCACATGTTCCAGACCGGTGGCCTGCTCATCGGCCACTATAATTTTTGTCGCCTCATAACCATCCATATCCGGCATCAGGCAATCCATCAGGATGATATCAAAGCGCCGCTTTCTGACCAGATCAACGGCCTCGCGACCGGTGGTCGCCATCGTCACCACAAATCCGTATTTATCCAGAATTTTCCCGGCGACCATACGGTTGACGCTGTTGTCCTCCACCAGCAAAACCGTTATCCCGCTGTAATCTATGGCTGTTCTTACCGGTGCTGTTCTTCCCGGGGAACGCTGACCATGCCTGATCTGTCGTAACCGCTCGCGGGTGATAAAAGGCAGTGGCAGTCCGCGCTGCTGAACAGACCAGATCAGCACAATCAGGTCGATAATTTCTGTCACCGCCACCGGTACCGACAAGGCAGCGTTAAAACCCGCCGCCTCAATTTCGTCGGGGTCCAGCGATGAAATCATAATCAGGGCAATAGCGCCAATGTCATGATTTTCCCTGATCATTCGGCCAAGCTTTAACGCCGCGCCATCGGCATCATCCACCACCACCAGATCAAACGGAAACAGGTTCTGCGCTGCTGAAACCAGCAGCTCAATCGCCTCTGGCCCGGAGGTAACCTGATCCACATCAATATTATGACCCTGAAACTGTTGCTCGATATTCTGTCCTGCCGTCATGTCATTACCGATCACAAGCAGTCGCAGACCTGTGAGGTCAACCGGGGCTATTTCCGGCATAAAATTATTCTCTCCCGCCCCCGGACCGGTCATCATATCATCGAGCCGGTCCCGCAGGCTGTCGGCAGAGCGGGCGATGACAGTGGCATAATTACGCTGTTCCGCGTCAAGACCGCTGTCCAATAACAGCGTAATCATGCCGATGATACCGTTCAGCGGCGTTCTTATATCGCGGGACAGGGTGGCACGAAAATCAGCTTCGGTTATTTTAATCTCTTGCTTCCCGGTCATGACAGACTCACCCCTTGACGCAGGCATCCCGCGTTATATTTCAGTATATCATAATATTTTAAACTATAGCCGTTAACGGAAGGTAAACCGGGAGGGAAAACCGCATTACAGCAGTTGTTTTTGCAGATCGATCAGATAATCAATGTCTTCTTCGGTATTGAAGAAATGGGTACAGACCCTGAGATTGCCAATGCCACCGAGGGCGCGCATCGAAATCTTGATCGGGCGCATACAGCGGCCCGGGGCCGAGCAGCGCTGAAAAAATGCCAGATCCTTGTCATAATCGCCGGTGGTATAGGTGATCAGGCCATGACGTTTTTTCGGATCAGTCGGGCTGGTGACCCGGCAGCCGATGTCCTGTAACCGATCAATGGCATAGGTCCCCAGACGCCGCACCCGCTCCTCAACATTATGAATACCGATTTTCTCATAGAATTTCAGGGTCGCGTTCCAGCCGAACAGCGCCGGGCCGATGGTGACATCCTGTGAAAACTGGTTGGCGGTGTTGACCGGCGGATATTTCCAGCTTTCAATGGTGTCATGATCACGGTCGGCGAACGGAATGCCCCCCGGGATATCCGCCCAGATATAATTGCGAAAGCGGGCGTCAATCTTGTCCATGACCGCGCGTTTGATATAAAAGAAGCCGGCACCTTCCGGCCCGCACTGCCATTTATAGGCCCCGGTCACCAGCATATCGACGTCATCGTCTTTGACATCAATATTGATCGCGCCAAAGGCCTGAATGGCATCATCCAGCACCAGCGCCCCCTTGGCATGGGCAATGCGGCACACTTCCTTGACATCATAGGTAAAGCCACAGAACGCCGTGGTGCGGTCGATCAGCACCAGTTTTGTCCGCTCGTCAACCATCTTTTCCATATCCTCCATCAGGATTTCGCCGTTGACATTTTTAATCACCCTGAGCTCAACCCCGTAACGGCGGCTGATATCCTGCATGATATAGACAAATGACGGATAGGACAGGTCGCTAAACACCACATTATCACCCGGATGCCATTCCAGCATATTATACAGGATCAGATTGGCGACAATACTTGGCCGATAGCTGTTGGTGACCTCATCCTTGTCGGCATTGATCATGCGCGCCGCCCGGCTGATACACTCATCCCAGCGCGAAATCAGGAATGGATGCGAAGCAACATCGGCCACCGGAATATCCTCCATCCGCCCGGCTTCGACAAAGTCATAGAAGTCCCGCGCCGCCTTCAGCCAGTAATTGCCCGGAATCATCTGATCACCGGCATTGAGATTAAACCCAGTGGTCAAGCATATTAAATTCGGACCTGATCGCGTCAATATGGGTATCAATGTAATTCTCTGCCATGTTATCTCCCTTTGGGTGCTGAGGCTCAAATATGATTTATCATATAAACTATACAGAGGGAAAGAATTAACATCAAGCGCTTTATTGCCGCCCTGAATTCAGCCCTCATGCCAAAATCATAAAAATCGCTTGCCCCGGACTGCCATAGCCTTCATCATGCGCCGAGGTCATGGTTGGATTTTTTTTACAAAGGGACCAAAACTGAAATGTCCAGATATTTCTCGTGGGGTAATATCCCGGTGCTGCTGGTGGCTGTCGGGCTGGCGAATACGGCGCAGGCGGCAAATATCACCATTGCTGTCGCGTCAAATTTTACCGGACCGATAAAGCAGATCATAACCGATTTTGAACAACAGACCGGCAATCATGTCCGGCTCACCCTCGGGTCATCCGGCAAGATTTTTGCCCAGATCAGCCACGGTGCGCCGTTTGATATATTTTTATCGGCCGATAGCGTCAAGCCCGCCGCACTGGAAAAGCGGGGCTTAACCGTACCCGGCAGCCGCTTTACCTATGCCATTGGCACGCTGGCTCTCTGGTCGCCGCGCCCCGGCGTTGCGGTAAAACAGGGAGCTATTCTAAAAAGCGGTAAATTCGATAAACTGGCCCTCGCCAACCCGCGGCTTGCGCCCTACGGCGTCGCTGCCAAACAGGTTTTGCAGTCGCTTAAATTATATCGCGCGCTCGCGCCCAAACTGGTGATGGGTGAAAATATTGCCCAGACCTATCAATTCGTCGCCACCGGTAATGCCGATATCGGCTTTGTCGCCCTGTCGCAACTACACCATGCCAAGGGGTCACGCTGGATCGTGCCGCACCAGCTTTACCAGCCGATTGATCAGGATGCCGTCATCCTGAAGGCGGCTAAGAATAATCAGGCCGTCTTTGCCTTCAGCCGTTTTTTGCGCGCCGCCGACGCCCGGAAAATAATCCTCGCTTTTGGCTATAAAATACCGCAATAGACCAAGAATACTGAAATAATCATGAATACAGGATTTTCCCAAGCTGATCTGATTGCCATCTGGCTGACCCTGCGTATTGCCACCGTCACCACGCTGGTGCTGCTGATAATTGGCAGCCCCATTGCCCTGTGGCTCGCCCGGACCGGCTCGCGCTGGAAGGGGCCGGTCAGCGCCGTTGTCGCGCTGCCGCTGGTGCTACCACCGACCGTTCTCGGCTTTTATCTGTTGATAATCATGGGCCCCAATGGACCGGTTGGCGAGCTTACCCGGGCATTGGGCCTTGGCACCCTGCCCTTTACTTTCTGGGGACTGGTGGTCGCCTCGACAATTTATTCGCTACCGTTTGTCGTTCAGCCGATTCAGAATGCCATTGAGGCCCTGGGGCCGCGCCCGCTTGAGGTTGCCGCGACCCTGCGTGCCGGACCCTGGGACCGGTTTTTCACCATAATCCTGCCGCTGGCCCGACCGGGATTTGTCACTGCCGCCATTCTGGGTTTTGCCCATACGGTCGGTGAATTCGGCGTCATCCTGATGGTCGGCGGCAATATTCCCGGTGTCACCCAGGTGATTTCGGTGCAGATTTATGATCATGTCGAAGCGATGGAATATACTGCCGCCCACTGGCTATCCGGAGGCATGGTGGTTTTCTCCTTCATTATCCTGACGCTGGTCTACAGCTTTAACCGTCGCCGGAAATCTTCCGGAGGAACATATGGCGTTTAAGGTAACGGTCCGTGTCCGCTATCCGGATTTTCTGCTGGATGTCGACCTTGCCATAGCGGAGCGCGGGGTGACCGTGATATTCGGCCCGTCCGGGTCCGGCAAGACCAGCCTGCTCAGGACCATTGCCGGGTTGAATGACACGGCGCAGGGCCAGATCACCTTTCAGGATCAGGTCTGGCAGTCTGAACGAATATTTCTGCCGCCGCACCGGCGCCCCATCGGTTATATCTTTCAGGAATCAAGCCTGTTTGACCATATGAATGTCCGCCAGAATCTGGCCTATGGTCGCAAGCGGACCCGCGACCCCATGACCCTGTCCGAACAGCAGCATATCATTGACCTGCTCGGCATTTCCCATCTGCTCGACCGCCATTGTGGCCAATTATCCGGCGGCGAGAGGCAGCGGGTTGCCATTGGCCGCGCGCTTTTCCTCAAGCCGGAAATCCTGCTGATGGATGAGCCGATGGCCGCCCTTGATTTTGCCCGCAAGCGCGAGATCCTCACCCTGCTGGAGCAGTTGAAGGCCGATTTGAAAATTCCGCTGCTCTATGTCAGCCATAATATTGATGACGTCACCCGGCTGGCCGACCATATGGTGATCCTCGCCGCAGGCAAGGTTACCCGGCACGGTCCGGTCGAGCAAATATTATCCAGCCATAAAATGCTGAACAGCCTGTGTGACGAGCCGTTCAGCCTGCTGTTTGGCCAGGTGATAACGCCTGAAACCCGCCATCATCTGACCGAAGTAAGTATCGGTGATGCGATAATCCGCATGCCACGGCAAAAAGTAAAAAAACATCAGGAAATCCGGCTTCATATCCATGCCCGCGATGTCAGCCTGACCCTGATCCGGCCGACACAGACCAGTGTTCTTAATATCCTTGACTGTCACATTCTGTCAATCAAGGACCCGACCCCGGATGGCCAGTGCCTGATTGAGCTAGGCTTGCACAATATTTCCATTCAGGCCCGGATATCCGCCTATTCCTGCGTCCAGTTAAATCTGGCCCCCGGCCAGCGGGTGTTTGCCCAGATCAAGGCGGTTTCCCTTGTTCAGTAGAGCGCCCTTTGGTTAGCTGACGTCCCAGCCCTCAAAGGCCCGGACATTTTCCGCATGGTCCTTTAATTTATCCAGAAGATCGCACAGCTGCTGTTGTTCCGCAGCATCAAGTATGGTGGTAAATTTTTCGGCCTGTTCGGTAAAGATCGGCGTGATCTCATCATATAAATCCTGCCCGGCCCGGGTGAACCATAACCGGGGGCTGGACTTGTGGTGCCGGTTGGTGAGCCGACACAGCAACGCCCGCTTTTCCAGTTCACGGGCGGCGCGGCTCAGGGTTGATTTTTCATGATGCAGGGTGTTGGTGATCTCACTCAACGTCATCGGCCCCATTTGCCCGATCAAGCCGATAATACGCCATTGGCGCACCGTCAGGCCAAAACGCTGGACATTGTCCTTGACCCCGCCAAAGGCCATCAGATTGGCGACAAAGGTCACTACATAGCTGATATGCAGCGACGAATTCATGCCTTCGGTAACGGTGGCCTTGTATTTTTCGGGGAGCGGGGCTGCTGACATAATTCTCTTCATCACCGGTTTTTTAGAAATCATAACTGTTACATAATCATATTTATATTGCATTTGCAACGTTTTTCTGATAGGCCACGCGCTATATTTAACTTCAGGTGTCATTAATGAAAGAATTTGACGTCATTATTATCGGTGCCGGGATTGCCGGGCTTTCTGCCGCTTACGAGCTATGTAAATCTCACCGGGTTATGGTGCTGGAGCAGGAACAGCATCCCGGCTATCACGCCACCGGCCG
Organism: Alphaproteobacteria bacterium; assembly: GCA_013152615.1. GTDB lineage: Bacteria > Pseudomonadota > Alphaproteobacteria > Sphingomonadales > Emcibacteraceae > Paremcibacter. The sequence goes on along the minus strand of JAADGA010000061.1, from coordinate 1,181 downwards.
CTCGGCAGCGGTTTATGCCGCGGCTTACGGCAGTGAGAATCCGGTCCTTTATGCCCTGATCCGTTCGAGCTGGCCATTCTATAAAAATCCGCCCGCAGATTTCAGCGCCTATCCGCTTTACAGCGACCGGGGCATTATGTTCATTGCCGCGTCGGATCATGTTGAGGATTTGAAAAAATATTACCGCAAAATGAGAAAGAGAAATCCCAATGCCCAATGGGTTGACGCGGATTTTATCAAAACCACATTTCCGCCGTTGAAAGAGCCTTATACCACTGCGGCAATTTATGATCCCAATGTTTATAATCTGGATGTCAGCGCCTTGCAGGAGGGTTATTTAAAAGCCATTCGCCGGGCGGGCGGCATCATAAAAACCGATTTTCGGGTGAGCGATATCAGCAACAGCCACGGACTATGGCGGGTCGGCAACGGGTCGGAGTATTATAGCGCCCCCTGTCTTGCCAATGCTGCCGGGGCGTGGGGCGATAAAATCGCCGAGATGGCCGCGGTTGAAAAAATTAATCTTCGGCCGCTGCGGCGCTCGGCCATTCTGGTCGCGGACCCGGCGGGGATAATTCCCGCGGACGGACCGATGATCGTTGAATTCAGGGAAGAATTTTTCTTCAAACCCGATGCCGGCAAGCTGATGGCCTCGCCCGCCAATGAGGATCTTTCCGAACCGCACGATGTCCGGCCCGAAGAGCTTGATATCGCCTATGCGGTCCATTATGTCGAAAAGGCGCTCGATCTGCCGGTGAAGAAAATTGACCATTCATGGGCAGGCCTGCGCAGTTTCGTCGAGGATCGCAGCCCGGTGATCGGCTTTGATGCAACCGCCAAGGGCTTTTTCTGGATCGTCGGTCAGGGCGGTTTTGGCATTCAGACCGCCCCGGCGGCGGGTCGGCTGGTGGCATCGCTGATCTCCGGCAACGGCATCCCGGCGGATATGCGGGCTTATGGCCTTGAACAGGCCCTGATCTCTGCTGAAAGGCTGACATGGTCATCCCCGAATCAGCCGCAATAATTCCGGCAGCGCCTGCCTGAGCCATAACAGCTGATAGTTGATTGTCAGTCGCCCCCAGCCATATTGGCGGTATTTGCGCGCACTGGTGATCAGCGCGACCCCGGTGCAATGTAACGGAATTCCGGCCTGACGGGCGTGCCACACCAACAGATGGTCC
>JAADGA010000060.1 GCA_013152615.1 Alphaproteobacteria bacterium | reverse complement strand
GGCCGATATTTTCAATGACAGCATCGCCTTTGGTCTGGTTATTTATCGGGGTTATATAGCCGCCGTCATAGGTCAATGTGCCGGTAATGCCTTTAAAACGGCCGCTGCCTTTTGTGTAATGACCACTGCCTTTTACCCGCGGCAGGAAAGGCGGTTTAGCCTTTTTCCCGGTGAACTCATTGCCGCTATATTGATAGAAAATACTGGAGCCATCTTTAAAAATCAACTGAGCTTGGCCACTGTGGGTGCCGTGCATTCCAGCCGCCGTTATCGTGACATCAAAGGTGCCAACGGTATGGTAGGCCGCCGCTGTCCCGTCTTCAAGCAGGGCGACCCCCCGGCGTTCATACACCCCCATGACATGCCCGTTCCGGTCAGCAACTTTTTTTACCGATACCCCGACAACCTGACTGATATCTTTCCATTTCATGACGGTCCCGGCGTGAACTATGGTGGTGGCGGATAAAAATAAAATGAAGATCAGGATTCCAGGGAGGGTTTTTTGTGTCAGCATCATAGTTCTTTCTGAATGGGTTAAGCACGCGTTTAGAAATTTACCTGCGTCATGCCTTTAAGGCCCAGCATGTCCCGGGCTTCCACCGGGCTGGCGATTTCCAGTGACAGGTCAGACAAAATTCGTTTGATCAGGGTTACCTGTTCGGCATTGCTGGTGGCCAGTTTATTTTTGGCCAGATAAAGATTATCCTCAAGCCCGACCCGGACGTTGCCGCCCATAAGGGCCGACAGGGTTGTCAGGCGCATCTGATGGCGACCGGCGCCGAAAACGGAGAGATAATAATCCTGTCCGAACAGCATGTCGGCTATCCGCACCATATGGGTGACATTTTCAATTTCAGGGCCGATACCGCCAAGGATGCCACAGACGAACTGGATAAAGAACGGCGGCTTTATCAGCCCCTGCTTCACGAAATGGGCGAGGGTGTAGAGATGGCCCACGTCATAACATTCAAATTCAAACCGGGTGCCACAGGGTGTTGACAGGGTTCGGATTATGGTTTCAATCTGCTTGAAAGTATTGCTGTAGATCGCATCCTCAGAATTTCTGAGATAGGCTTCCTCCCAGTCATATTTCCACTCTGTACGGGCATCGGCGGCGCGGAAGACCCCGAAATTCATTGAGCCCATATTGAGCGAGGCCAGCTCCGGCTGTGCCCATTTGGCGGCGGCGAGGCGCTCATCCATAGGCATGCCCATGCCGCCGCCGGTGGTGATGTTTATGATGGCGTCGGTCTGCTGCTTTATCTGCGGCAGAATCTGTCTGAATATCTCGGGGTTCTGGGTGGGCTTGCCAGTGTCGGGGTCGCGCGCATGAAGATGGAGGATCGCCGCCCCGGCTTTTGCTGCGGCAATGGCTGCGCGCGCGATTTCATCCGGGGTGACGGGAAGGTAAGGCGACATGCCCGGGGTATGGATCGACCCGGTTATGGCACATGAAATGATGGTTTTTTTGCTTTTTCTCATAGTTTTTCTCAGCCCTTCGCCACTGCCACCGCCCGCCTGTCCCGATCATCAACGGATCAGACCAATGCCAGACACCCCGTGGGCCTGATGTTGTTTATTGCCGGGTTCATTTCCGGGTCGGGTTTAATTGCGGGCCGGGCTTAATGCTGGCTTTGAGCGTGAGTATAAAACTGCGAGATTAATATAACAAATACATAAATACTATATCAATTATAGCAAAATAGCATGGGTTCGGATTACTGCATAAGAAACCCGTCTTTGGGCAGTTTTTTCGCGGCCTCAAGCAATAATGTCATTACCTTTTTCGCGGCCAGCGGCTGGTAATGTTCTTTAAAGGTTGTCACCATCCAGGATATTTCAAGGCCATCTATGCGTTCGGCCCGCAGGCGGTCGCTGCGCCGGACGTCATATAAGGCGCAGCGCGGCAAAATGGTAAAGCCAACACCGCGCCGCGTCAGCTCGATCATCAGGGAAATGTTATTCACTTCGAGCTTAACCCGGGGTTCAATATTATGAGCGGCCAGATAATCCTCGACCAGAATGCGGATACCGTGGGGCAGGCTGGTAATGATAAGCGGCACCTTGCTCAGGGCGCGCGGCTTAATCGGGCACGGGATATCAGGCCATTTTGAGGCAAGACCCACCATATACATCGGCTCGGTTAACAGCGCGGTCCTCACCAGTGGTCCGGTCGGTTCCGTGGACAGCAAAACGCCAATATCCAGTTTTCCGGTTATTATCGATTCGCGCAGGGCTTCACTGGTGCCAACGGTTACCCGTAAGAAAATCCCGGGATATTTCTGGGTTATCTTTTCAATCAGCGGCGCGCTGAGCATCGCCCCGAGGGACGGCGGCAGGCCCAGTGTAACCTCGCCTTTTGGTTCGGCACGTTGGGCGCTGACCTCTTCTTTTATGTTTTCCAGCTGACGAACAAGTATCTCCGCCCGCCTTTTCAGCAGTGCGCCTGAGTCGGTAAGCTGGACGCCTTTGCCGTGGCGGATCAGCAGGGCAATGCCCAATTCTTCCTCCAGATGGCGTATTTGCCGGCTCAGGGCCGGCTGGGCAATGCGGATGCGGGCGGCGGCTCTGGTAAAGCTTTTGGCGGCGGCGACATCCAGAAAATACTTTAATTGTTTAATATCCATAGTGGCTCACTCATTATCTCAATCGGGTAATCCCATATCAAAAAAGCATAAATAGTATGCTCAAACGGTGTTTGAATTATATCATAAAGCTGAGAATAATATGAGCTCAATAGTTTCTAACCAATAAAAATAAAAAATATTTAATTCTATAGGGAGTTGTTTCAGGCATGACGTCATATCTGATAGGGGTGGATATCGGGGGAACATTTACCGATTGTGTAATCGTCGGTGATGATGGTGATATCACCACGGCAAAGGCTCCCTCTACGCCCGGGGATTATTCACAGGGTGTGCTTAATTCAATGTCGGTAGCCGCCGACCAGCTGGGATTTTCACTGGAGGAAATCTGCCGCTCAACCCGTCTGCTTACCCACGGCACCACCATCGGCACCAACGCCGTGATCCAGAAACGCGGGGCGAAAGTCGGCATCATTACCACCCGGGGACATAATGATGTCATTCACATCATGCGCGGCTCACGCGGTCTTACCGGGCGGGATATCAGTAAAATCATTCATTTCCCGGAGAGCAGCAAACCGGAACCTCTGGTTGCTAAAAGCCTGATTGAAGGGGTATCGGAGCGGGTTGATTATGCGGGAGAAGTCGTGGTTCCCCTGCATGAAGGCGAAGTTAGAAAAGCCATTGACCGGCTATTGGCCGCGGGGGTTGAGGCTATTGCCATTTGTTTCTTATGGTCATTCAAGCGCCCGCAACATGAACTGAGAGTGAAGGCAATGCTGGCGGAAATAGCGCCGCAGATCTTTGTGACATGCTCATCAGACCTTGTCCCCAGATGGGGCGAGTATGAACGGCTTACCGCAACGGTATTAAATTCATATATCGGGCCGTTGACTGCGGGCTATCTGCTCAGGCTGGACCAGAAATTTAAAGACCTCGGCTATGGCTACCCGTTGCAGGTGGTGCAGTGTGGCGGCGGCACCATATCGGTTGAACGCGCGGTTCAGGCCCCGCTGCTTACTCTTGATTCAGGGCCGGTCGCGGGCGTTACCGGCTCAAAATATCTGGGGCAGATTATCGGTTATCCCAATATTATTACCACGGATATGGGCGGGACATCTTTTGATGTCGGGCTGATTATTGATGGTGAGCCAGCGGCATCCTCTCTCGGGCTGGTCAATCAATATGAATATTTCCTGCCGAATGTCGATATTCAGACGATCGGTGCCGGCGGCGGCAGTCTGGTTAATGTTGACCGCAAAAACGGCCTGATTAAAGTCGGGCCTCAAAGTGCCGGGGCAAAGCCCGGGCCGGTATGTTATGGCCGTGGCGGCACCCAGGCGACGGTTACCGACGCGGCTCTGGTGCTGGGCTATATCAGTCCGGATAAATTTGCCAGTGGCACCATGAAACTGGATAAAGAGCGGGCGGAAGGCGTTATTGCCGATATTGCCACCTCGCTCAATATGACCCCGATGGCCTGTGCGGCAGGGATCGTCCGCATTGCTGAATTCCAGATGGCAGACCTTATCCGCAAGGCGACGGTCCAGCGCGGCATTGATCCCCGGGATTTTGTCGTATTTGCCTTTGGCGGTGCCGGTCCGATGCATGCCGGGGTTTATGCGTTTGAGGCCGGGGCAAAAAAAGCGGTGGTGCCGCAAACTAAAATGGCGTCCACCTGGTGTGCCTTTGGTGCGGGTGCCGCCGATATCCTGCATGTGTATGAGATCGTGGATATTATTGCCGAACCGTTTGATTTCACCCTGTTCAGTCAGCATCTGGCCGCACTTGAAGCACAGGCCGACGCCCGGTTTGATCATGAAAAAAGCGCTACTGCCGGGAAAATCAGTTACCGCTTCTCCATTTCCCTGCGCCATAAGGGCCAGATTAATGAAGTGGAGATTTTTCTGTCGGGCGAACATATGACGGCTAGTGATATCGCGCAGTTGAAGAATGAGTTTTATCGGCGTTACGAGCAGCTCTACGGGGCCGGGTCCTATTACCGCAAAGCAGTGCTGGAGGCGGTGACCTTCAGGCTTAGGGCCGTGGTTGAAACCCCAAAGCCTCATCTGGCACAGAATTTAACCCTGTCCGGTGATATTCCTGCCGGGGTGTTGCTGGGCAGCCGCCCGGTTTACTGGGACAGTCTGGGGCGCAGCGTGGATACCCCGGTTTATAACGCGGAATTACTGATTTCCGGCAATATTATCGAGGGACCGGCAATTCTTGAGACGGTTGATACAACAATTGTCCTGCATCCCCGGCGTCGGGCTTTGATTGACCCGTACGGCAATGTCGAAATCACCCAAATATAACCCGGGATAATAAGGAAAATTTTTCAGGATGAATAATTTGAAGAAAATGCCAAAAGTCAGCGAGCTGCCCGACGTTTCTTTCGATGGGGTTAATGAGCCGTATATCCCCGGGGAAACCCTCAGTATTTCGCCGAAATTACAGTTGCATAACAGCTGGTCGGATAATATTGATCCGGTCAGTTATGAAGTTATCCGGCATAATCTGTGGAACATCAATGAAGAACACGGGGCGACAATTCAGCGTATTTCCGGATCACCGGTCGCCATCTATGCCTTTGACCTCAACCCTTCCATCCTGACCGAGGATGCCGAATTTGTGTTTTTTGGCCCCTATATGCAATATATGTCGGGGGTTACCGATGTCCAGGTGAAATGGCTGCTGGAGAACCGTTCGGATAATCCGGGGATTGCCGACGGCGACATGTTTCTTGCCAATGATCCATGGGTCGGGGCGGCGCATCAAATGGATGTCATGCTGATTTGCCCGGTCTTCTGGCAGGGTGAGCTTTTTTGCTGGGTAACCAATTGTCTGCATCAGCATGATATCGGCGGCATAACACCGGCAAGCTTCTGCCCGTCGGCGCGATCGACTTTTGACGAGGGGATTTTAATTCCGCCGGTTAAAATAATTGAAAATAATGTAATCCGGCGCGATATTGAGGAACTTTACCTGAGGTCATCACGCAGCCCCGAGATTGTGGCATTGGATTTCCGCGCCCAGATGGCCGGAAATGTGGCGGCAAAAGAGCGGATATTGGCGCTGATCAAACGCTATGGTCCTGAAATCATCAAAGGGGTGATGAAGAAAGTCATTACCACGGCAGAGACTGATTTTCTGGAAAAACTCAGCAGAATTCCTGACGGTGAATGGCGCGAGAGAACCTATGTTGAATGTTGCCGCCCGGGCGACAGACAGGTCTATCCCGCCCATATACTGGTGCGCAAGGAAGGCAATCACCTCACATTTGAAAATGACGGCACCGCCCCTCAGGACGGCGCGATGAACGCGACCTATTCCGGCTGGCGCGGCTCTATCATGGTGGCGATAAATCAAATATTATGCTGGGAACAATCCTTTGCCATGGGCGGGGCGTTACGGCATATCACTTTCGATCCGACCCCCGGCACCTTTACCTGTGCGCGGTATCCGGCATCGGTTTCCACCGCCCCGGTGCAGGCGATGGAGATCGCGCTCTATCCCACCTATAATGTTCTGGCCAAGATGGTTTATTCGGACCGCAAGATGCGGCGGGATATCATGTGTACCGGCGGATCGAGTCAATTTCCGACCGTCTTTTTCAATGGCCTTGACCAAAGGGGTGATCCCTATGCCATGGGCCTGATTGATCCGCTGGCCGGGGCGATCGGGGCCTTTGCCCAGGCCGACGGAATTTCCACCGGTGGTCAGGCCAGAACCCCTATCTGCAAGATTCCGAATATTGAGCATACCGAACAGCTCTACCCGTTGCTCATTCTGTACCGGCGTGAAATTACCGATTCCGGCGGTGCCGGGAAATTCCGTGGTGGCCTGTCGGCGGAAGTCGCCTTCATGCCCCATCATACCGATGAAATCCTCCATAATACCGTATCGTCCGGCAGCGCATTGCCAACGTCGATCGGGATGATGGGGGGCTATCCCGGGGTGACCAATATCATTACTTTCTCAAAAGATACCGATGTGCTGACCCGGATTAGTCAGGGGCTGGTTGTCGACGACCTGACGGCTCTTGGCGGCGTGACCACGGCGGTCCCGCTCCGGCAGGAAAATTTTTCCCAGAAAGCGGCTGATATATTTTCAGTCACCTGGTCGGGCGGTGGCGGTTTCGGCGAACCGCTTGAGCGGGACCCGGAGCTTGTGGCCGCAGATGTGAGAGCCTATGCGGTGTCCCGTGATGCGGCCCGTGCCATTTATGGTGTCGTGCTGGACCGCGATAGCGGCGATGTCGATGTCGCCCTGACGCAGGCGTTGAGGGATGAACGTCGTCACCGCCGTCTTCAGTCTTATCAGGGGGCAACAAAAATACTTGAGGGGACGCTGGTGCTGGAGGTGACACAGAATATCACTGTCCGTCACGGCAAAACGGGCAAGCATTATTGTTGCGCCAGATGCTCGGCAGACCTTGGGGCCATCAGCAAAAATTACAAGGAAGCCTGTATCAGTGAAGACCTGCCGTTGGCGCTGGCCAATCCATTGATCGGGGACCCGGCCCGCTTTGTCGATGCCGATCCGGTTTTCCGCCAGTTTATCTGTCCGGGCTGTGGCTTTGTTGTCGAAACGGAGGTTTGTTTGCGGAATGACCCACCATTGGATGATATCAGGCTCCGGCTGTGAAATTGGCCGGATAGTTATAACACCGGTTGAACCGGGCCTGAAAATAAAGGGATTTATCAGGTGAGTATTACCAAAGCTTTCAAGGGAGAAGGTGTTTTAGGAAGAATAAAAAGTTAATATAAATATTAGGAGAATAAATCATGTCGAGAAATTCAAAGCTCTATTTATCAACGGCTATTGGCATTAGCGTAGCCACCATGTTTTTGTTACCGGCGCAAAGTCTGAAAGCGGCAGAAAAGACGGCTGTCAGCTCCGATACGGCGTTAGTGGAAATAGTTGTTACCGCCCGAAAACGCAAAGAATCTCTCCAGAACGTGCCTATTTCGGTAAGCACATTTTCCCAAAAGGACCTTGCGGCCCTCTCTGTCAGCAACCTGCAGGAAGCGGCACAGTTCGCCCCTAATGTTGTGTTTAACAATACCGGTCCCGCAGGATCGACGGCCCCGGCTATTTTTATCCGCGGTATTGGTCAGGCGGCGTCCAATGAGGTGTTTTTTG
>JAADGA010000059.1 GCA_013152615.1 Alphaproteobacteria bacterium | reverse complement strand
GGGACCTCAAGTAGCGAGGGTACGAGCGGTAGGTCCCCCCATCAGATAAAAGAAGGGGGAGTGTCCGACGGACACGGGGGAACTCAAGTAGCGCAAGGCGCGGTAGTTCCCCCATTAAACCAAGAGGGGGGAGCGAGCGACGCGAGCGGGGGGACCTCAAGTAGCGAGGGTACGAGCGGTAGGTCCCCCCACCAGACAGAAAAGGGGGGAGTGTCCGACGGACACGGGGGAACCTCAAGTAGGAGCGGTAGCGACGGTAGGTCCCCCCATCAGATAGAAAGAGGCTTCTCCACCCGGGCGATTCATGCCTGTCATGACGACAGCGATCCTTACGGTGCGCTGACATCACCGATCTATATGACCTCGACTTTCGAGTTTGAAACGGCCGAGCAGGGCGGGGCGCGCTTTGCCGGTGAGGATGACGGTTATATCTATACCCGGCTTGGCAATCCGACCCTGAATGAACTGGAACAGCGGCTCGCCAATCTTGAGGGGGCGGAGGCGTGCCTCACGGTCGCCTCCGGCATGGGGGCGATCACCAGTGTTTTCTGGTCGTTTGTGGTGCCGGGTGATGAAATTCTGGTGGATGAGACCCTGTATGGCTGCACCTTTGCCTATTTCCGTCACGGGCTGGCCAAATTCGGTATTAAAGTGCGTCACGTCGATATGCGCAATCCGGAGAATCTCGCCCGGGAGATTAGCGATAACAGCCGGATTATCTATTTTGAAACCCCGGCCAATCCCAATATGCGCATCATTGATATCCGGGCAATCTCTGAAATCGCCCACAGCAGAGGGGCGCGGGTGGTGGTTGATAACACTTATGCCACGCCGTACCTACAAAATCCGATTGGACTCGGGGCCGATATTGTCGTCCATAGCGCCACCAAATATCTCGGCGGTCATGGTGATCTGATGGCGGGAGTAGTCCTGTCCTCAGCCGAAGATATGGCACAGATTCGTTATGTCGGCCTGAAGGATATGACCGGGGCGGTGCTGTCGCCGATGACGGCTTTTCTGGTGGCGCGCGGCCTGAAAACCCTTGAGCTGCGCATGGAACGTCATTGTGACAATGCCGAAAAAATCGCTGAGCTGCTTGAGGCCAGTCCCAAAGTTGACAAGGTTTATTTCCCCGGCCTGCGCTCGTTCGGGCAATATGATCTGGCCAAGTCACAGATGGCGCGGTTTGGCGGTATGATCGCGTTTGAGCTGACCGGTGGCCATGATGCCGGGCTGAAATTCCTCAATGCGCTGAAATTATGTAAAATTGCCGTCAGTCTCGGCGATGCGGAAACCCTGATAGAGCATCCGGCCTCGATGACCCATTCCCCCTATGAGCCGGAGGAACGGCAAAGATTCGGCATCACCGAAGGTCTGGTCAGGATCTCCGCCGGGCTGGAGAATGCCGTCGATATCCTCACCGATATTGATCAGGCGCTATCCGGTTTAGGGGGATAATTAAAACAGGAAAATAATGAGGGGGGATATAATTCTTGTCGTATAGGACAGGAAAGGCCATACTTGGGACCAGAGGCGTAGTACACGTCTGCTATTGAATTCACAGGCAGGGAAAATAGAGAGATATGAAGTTTAAAGCCACTAATATTGTTTTGGTCGCACTGGTGCTGGGGGCGGCCTATATTTTAATATTTACCGACACAAAACCGGGGACGACAAATAGCAAGAATATCAAGATTCCGGCTTTTTCCCAGCAGGCGCGGGAAGGGGAAGTGTTGTTTAATGCCAACTGCTCCCGCTGCCATGGTAAGAATGCCGCCGGAACGGATAAGGGCCCCACTTTTCTCAGTGAGATATATAATCCCGGCCATCATCCGGACGGGTCGTTTTATTATGCCGCCAACAAGGGGGTGATACAGCATCACTGGCGCTTTGGTAATATGCCTCCGCGGCCTGAGGTCAGTGCAAAAGACGTGGCCAAAATCATCAAATATATCCGGGAACTGCAACTGGCCAACGGTATTGTTTATCAGGAACACCGGATGTGATCCTGATGAATGGCGGCTCTTCGTTGTTTGATTATATAACCGGTTTGAGGTGATATTCCGCTTCTCCGTTGAGGTGATATAAGCTCCTGTTCAGGCCGGAAATCAGCATTATACGCGGATAATATTGGATATATTCACAGCAATGATTGTCATTAATTATTGCTGTGAATTGCAATATTTTTCTGTTATCTTCGCGCGAATTCAACTTTTTTCATCAGGTGTTATCACACTCTGTCAGGAATAGTTGTCACCCTCTGTCAGGAATATATGTGATGCTGATTAAATTTCTTTACCGGTCTTTTCCAAATCTGCTGTTTTTATTTCGCAAGCTTACCCGGGTGAATGAAGAGCCGGAAATGAAACTTTTACCTATCCTGTGCCGGAATGACATGACAAGCCTTGATGTCGGGGCGAAATTCGGCATGTACACCTATCGGCTCAGGCGCCATTCCGGCAAAGTGATTGCCTTTGAACCGATCCGGGATTTAAGCACCGCGCTGTCGCGAATTTTCCGAACCGAAAGGGTTGATATTATGGCGCTGGCGCTGTCGGCGACGGCGGGGCAGGTTTCGATGAGAACGCCGCTCTATAAATCAGGCAATCCCTGTTATGGCCGCTCAAGTATTGAAAAGGAAAACCGGCTTGAATTTGAGGAAATAGATGGCTGGGATGAATTTACGGTAGAGACCGCTCGGCTGGATGATCTGTCGATAGACAATGTCGGCTTTATCAAAATTGATGTTGAAGGTCATGAACAGGCGGTTCTGGCCGGGGGGCTCGCAACCATTGAAAAAAACAAACCGGCGATGCTGATTGAGGCAAATGATAACCATCTGCCCAAAGCGGTGGAGAAATTATTCACCTGGGCCGACCGCAATAATTATCGGCTGTTTTTTATGGAAAACGGCAGGATATTTCCATCCTCAAGTTATAATATTGAGCATTATCCCGGCCACCGGGAGCTGGAAAATTTTATCCTTGTTCACAAGGATGACAGTGAACGGTTGCAACAACTGGAATTGGCCGCCTGATAGCGGGCCGGGATTCGGCAGTGCCGCGTCGCTCTTTACGCTAAATATTGCTGGTAGCGGCTGGTTTTCCGGTATATGTATTCTAGCAAAAAGAGGGATATTGTGATTTTTGCGGTTGTGGTTCCGCCCGTGACCGGTATTTTTCTTTTTTACCTTCTTTGAATTTTATTGATCAGTGAGTAATGACGCCATCAGAAGATAAAGATAAAAAGGATATTGTTAAGGGCGCAGGAGTTAATTTCCTTGGCTTTATCATTCGTCTGAGTTCCCGACTCCCGTTCATATTGCTGGTGATGGCGCTGTTCGGTAAAGAGCTTTATGGCCGGTATATTTTCACCATTACCATTGTGGAACTCGGGGCCGCGCTGGCGGTTTTCGGGTTTAAGCGGTCGCTGTTCAAATTTATTCAGGACCGGGAGTATAATGACGGCCATAGCGCCGAAGAAGTAATCGTGGCGGCTCTTATATGTTCATCCACCGTCGGAATCCTGATGGTCGTGATTATCAGTTTATCCTCCGGGCAGATTGCCGACTGGTTCAGCTATCCCGAAATGGTGCCGGGGTTAAAGAGTATTGTCCCGATTATTCCCGTTATTTCCACAGTCGAAATAATATTGGCCGCGACCCGCTTTTCCCGCAATATGAAATGTGAAATGGTCGCCCGCAGCTTTGTTGAGCCTTATGTGCTTCTGTTCAGCATGCTCGCCTTTTATTTTCTGGGTTTTGGCGAGCGGGGAATCTTAATCGCTTACAGCCTGTCTATTTTTGCCGCGCTGCTGGTCGCGCTATGGGGCTGTGCGCGGCTATTCAGTATAAGAAATTTTGTTTCGGCCCGGCCGGGAATAGCGATGATTATCAAAATATCGAAATTTTCGGCACCGACCGCGTTTCATGATCTGATGCTGTTGATTTTTATGCGGATGGATGTTTTTACCGTGAAATTCTTTTTTGCGGAGGGCATCCTCGGGATTTATAATGTTGCCCAGCAGATTACGACCTCGGTGGAAAAAATATATCAAAGCTTCTATCCGATTCTGGCCCCGGTGATGGCTAAAAATCTGGTGGAAGGGGATTATCGTGTTGTTGAACGCCAGATGGTCATGGTGAGCCGCTGGACGTTAATGGTCCAATGCCTGCTGGTTATTATCGCCGTATTTTACGGTGCGGCCTTTATGGGGGTGATTGTCGGTGAGGGGACGGACAAGGCGCTACTGGTTTCCAGCGGAACCATTCTGGTCTTCCTGATGATCGGCGAAACCATTAACGGCGGATTTGGCATGACGGATATGCCCATCCTTTACCGTTTTCCGATATTCAATCCGGTCATATCAGTGATCATGATACCGCTTTATGTGATCATTGCCAGCCTGCTGGTCAAGGGGACAAATATCGGGGTTGAAGGCATTGCCATCGCGCTCAGTTCAATATATCTCCTGATGAATTTGGTAAGAGTGATTACGGTCCGGCGGCTGATGGGGATAGATATGTTGCAAATGAGTCTGGCCAAGGTGGTGCTGGCGGCAATCGGCTCTGTCCTGTTGTTCAGATTTTTTACGGCAATCTCGCCGCTTGATCTTTTGACCGGGCCGGGGAGCATTCTTGGTATATTTCTACTGATAATTATCTATCTGCTGTCTATTTTTGCTTTCTGCCTGACGCCGGGGGACAAGGCCAGACTCGTTGCCAGACTGGCCCGCAAGCAAGAGTAGCGGTACTCTGGGGCAATGCCGCGACAAAATATCAGGTGACCGGGCCGGGAATTCTGCCTGACAGACCGGATTGGATGCCTCATTCCCTGTCGCAAAAAATAATTTTGGCGTTTTTTACCGGAACCGCGATAAAAATTCTATTGCATAATCAGAAATGTAACTTATATTAACATTAGAAATTAATAATATTACATATATTAAAGATTGTATTGAATATGTTGATGTCAGAGAAACTTGTCGCCATAACCGGGGCAACGGGCTTTCTGGGTCGGCACATATTACGCGCTGTTTACGCAGCAGGCCACAGGCCGGTTGCCATTGTCAGGAACAGGGCGGCTGCGCGCGACCTGTTGCCGGATAATATTGAGCTTCGTCAGGCAGACATTACCGATTCTGCGGCAGTTACCAAGGCATTTTCGGGGGTGGATGCGGCGATACATGTGGCCGGGATGGTTTCGGTAAGTCGGCGCGATACCAAAGAGATTGAGCGGATCAATATCTCCGGCGCCCGGAATTTTTTAATGGCTGGTGACGCTGCCGGGGTCAGGCGGATGCTGTTTACCTCGACCACGTCTGCAGTGGCGGCGTTATCCGATGATACCCCTGACAGACCCTGTGATGAAACCGCAGCCTTTAATCTGGCTACGGTGCCGGTTGCCTATATTCAGGCCAAGAGGATAGCTCATGAATTGGCTCTGGCCGCGCAGGACCGGGGGCAGCCGGTGGTTATTCTCAGTCCGTGTTTTGTTCTGGGTCCAGATGATATAAATGTCAACAGCAGTGAATTAGTTGAGGCGGTGCGTACGGGCAGGCTGCCGATCTGTCCGCGCGGCGGGATAAACCCGGTCGATGTGCGCGATATTGCCCAGGCCTATGTCGCGGCGCTGGACCATCCTGATCCGGCCCCCCACTATATCCTTGCTTCACGCGAAAACCTGACCCTGAAGGATTTTATCGGGCGGGTGGCTGATCTGGCTCTGGTTTCGCCGCCGCGCCTGTCGCTGCCGGGCAAGCTGCAACTCGCTATCGCGGCCATAGCGGAAAGAGTATATCCCGCTGGTCCGGTAACCACGGCGGGGCTGCGGCTGGGCAGTTATTACTGGTATTTCTCTGCTGGCCTCGCCCGGCGGGAGCTGGGGCTTGTCTGCAGGCCATTGGAGGAGACATTGCAGGCGACGCTTGACTGGCTTGTTGCCAAGGAAAAAAACCCTCAAATGCAAATATAAACGGAAAAGCTATGAAAGTATTATTGATTAATCCCCCCTGCGGGATACAGACCATAGGCCTTAAAAACCTGACCAAGATTGAACCACTCAACCTCGAGCTTCTGGGAGCAATGATCAAGGACCGCCACGATGTCCGGCTGGTTGATATGGAGGTCGCTCCGAAAGATCTGAGCCGGATGCTGGTGGATTTCAAACCGGATATTGTCGGGGTGACATCCGAAGTGGTTCATGTCGAAACCGCGAAGCAGGCCCTCGCCGTTACCCGGTTGTCGGCACCCGGGTGCCTGACGGTGGTTGGTGGTCATCATCCGACGGTGTGGCCCCAGGATTTTCTTGACCCGCTGATTGATCTGGTTGTCCGTGGGGAGGGCACGGAAACCTTCGCCGAAATCTGTGATGCCCGTGCGGGTGGGGCAACGTCTTTCAGTCATATTGCCGGTCTGATGATCCGGGAAGGGGATCAGCTGGTGGCAACCCCGGTGCGGCCGTTGCCGCGGACGCTTGATCATCAACCGATGCCGGACCGGAGCCTGACCAGCCGCTATCGCTCAAGTTATTATTATCTGTGGGAAAATGATATTGCTGCCGTGCGCAGCTCGGTCGGCTGCAGTTTCCCGTGTGTTTTCTGCTCACCGCGAATTTATTCCAATGGTGGTTTTATTCCGCGCTCGCCCGAGCTGCTGGTCGAGGAAATTTCCGGTCTGAAGGAAGATTTTATCTATCTGTGTGACGACCACGCCTTCCATGATCCTGAGCGTATGCATAAAATGGCAGATATGCTGCTGTCTGCCGGGATAAAGAAACGCTATTTCACCTATGCCCGGGTTGATTCTATTGTTGAAAACCGGGAGCTGTTCGCGCTGTGGGCGCGGGCCGGATTGCAATTGGTGATGTCGGGGCTGGAATCGCTTGATTATGAGGTGTTGAAGCGTACCGGCAAGCGGATTGAGAAGGGACAGGATGTCGAAGCCCTGAATATCCTCGGGGACCTTGGCATCGGCATGAGCGCCGGTTTTCTGGTGGAGGATAATTTTACCCCGAAAGATTTCGCCCGTATTGATAAATTCGTCGAACAGCATCCGGCGATTATCCTGACCGAATATACCCCGCTGACGCCGTTGCCGGGGACGCCGCTGCACCGTAAGGTTCAGGATGATATTATCACCGAAGACCGCCAGTTTTATGACCTGCAGCATTTCCTGATGACAACCAGAACCTCAACCAAAGAATTATACCGCATGATGCGCAATGCTTATGGCAAGGTGGTGGTGCGGGCCTTTTTCCGGGTCGGGTTATGGCGGCCAAAAAACTGGTCATGGCATTATATCAAAATGCTCAAGGGTCTGTTGCGTAATTTCTTCGCGCTGGGCCGGGCTCATATCGAGATGGAAAAGGCGGTCCGCGCCAAGCAGGATAGCAGCAGTCAGTGATGGGGGTAAATGGTTCAGACTGGCAGATCGCTTATCTGGGCTGGTCCGGGTTTCATCTTCAGCGCCCGGCTGGCCCGCATATCTTTATCGATCCGCCCAAAGCAACGATTTTTCCGGGGAATTCCGCCGTCATTGTTTTTATCACCCACGGCCATCCCGAGCATCTTGGCGGGGTAATGGATCTGGTGGCCGGGGATTTGGAGACTGGGAATAACAGCGGGCACGGGGTCACCATCATTGCCTCGAAAACGGTCTGTAATTATCTGGAGGATCGCTATCGACCTGACAATGTCAATTTTATCGCGGTCAGTCCGGGGCAGCAACAGGCGCTGACGGCGGGTATCGGCTTTGAGGTGTTTCAGTGGCGGCATATGCCGCTGCTGCCACCGGGGCTATGGCCGGCGGTTCGTCACATATTAAGCATGATACGAAAATTCCGGGCTGCCGCACGCATCATCAAAATGTCATTGAATGGTCCGAAGGGACCGGGCAGGATGCTGGGCTATCGGGTACAGCTGTCATCAGATGTTACCATCGTTATTTACGGTGAAGGACTGCATCGGCGCTGCAGTGTTGATGATGTTGCACC
>JAADGA010000058.1 GCA_013152615.1 Alphaproteobacteria bacterium | reverse complement strand
CCCTGACCAATATAGACGGTGCCTTTAAGGAATTTCTCACCATGTTCGACCTCTTTGACATTGACCATGCAGGATTTATTCACCCGCAGGGCGAAGCGTTCGGAAAAGCCTTTCGAAATATGCTGGGCAATGACCACCGGTGGGCAGTTAACCGGTAATTTGAGGATGATGTCATACAGGGACTCGACCCCGCCGGTTGATGAGCCGATCGCAATCATTTTGCGCATATATGCCCCCGGGCCGGTCAGCGCCCTGGGGGGGTGATCAGCGGATATCCGTCTGCTGGTCTGTCTGACTTTGGCCATGCTGGCGATCTTGATTTTTGTGATCAGTTCCTGACCAACAACCGTCAAATCCTGTGCCACCGGTTTGGCGACATAATCAATCGCGCCGATTTCCAGCGCCCGCAGAGTAACATCTGCGCCTTTCTGAGTCAGGGTGGACACCATAATGACCGGCATCGGCCGCAGCGACATTATTTTCTCCAGAAAAGACAGGCCGTCCATTTTTGGCATTTCGACGTCAAGCGTCACCACGTCCGGCTCCAGTTGTTTGATCTTGTGGCGGGCTTCGAAAGGATCGGCGGCCTCGCCAACCACCTCAATGCACGGATCGGCGGAGACAATCGACCTTATCATTGTGCGGATCAGCCGGGAATCATCAATGATCAGCAGTCTTATTTTTTTTATCATGGCATCACTTTCCTGAAATAATTCAATATCGTTCCTAAAATAATTCAATCGCGCCAGAGACATGTTGTCGCTCAATTTTCCGGCGGAATTTCTCTTCCTGCTGGCCAATCTTGCGATCATCGGCACGGCGCAGCAGCCGCACCAGAACCTTGCCGGTTGACGGGTAAAACGCCACCCGTCGGGGAAAATCACCGCCCAGATCACAGGTCTCGAGTTTCATGCCCTCATCGGCAATATATTGCTTGAGAAATATCTGGTTCTTTGCCCCGATATTGGCGTTTATCGACAGCACATTACCGGCACCGAAAGCCTTGAGCATCAGCCGGGATTTGTTGCCACCGCGTTTTAAAATTTCATTGAGCAGCTTTTCCATGGCATTGTTGCCATAGCGCAGGCAAAAACTGTTTTTCTTCTCGACATCGCGTTCTTCCGGCAGCAGAAAATGATTCATCCCCCCGACCCTGATCACCGGATCGAACATACATACTGAAATACATGAGCCGAGCGTCGTCATGATTACATGATCCGAACGGCTGAGGACACAAAACCCGCCTTCATTGATTTTATGAATCGTTGTATCGAATTTATGGTCGTAATAATTTGACCCTGCCGGGATATCGGTCACGATATTCTGACGGCGGCGATCAACAAAATCCGGCTGATTTTCTGCTCTCTTCTTTGCTGTGATGGTGGCAGAGGATATCATAACAGCAACCTGTAGATTGTTTTACCCAGACATTCATAGACGTCAGGCACGCTCAGCAGGCTTTCCGAATGACCGATGAACAGAATGCCGTCTGCCTTCAGATAGGTAGCATAGCGCCGCACCAGACGATCCTGGGTCTCCTTGTCAAAATAAATCATGACATTACGACAGAAAATAGCATCAAACTTCCCTTTCATCGGCCAGTCATGGAGCAGATTCAACTGGCGGAAGCTGATGAGTTTTTTAAGATCATTCGACATCTGCACCATATTTTCACCGGAGTCCCCGGTCTTTCCGGTGGCGGATTTCAGATAGAATGCCGGAATGGTGGTGCGACATTTTTTACCGTTATATTGACCGGCTTTTGCCAGACCGAGGATATTGCTATCAAGATCAGTTGCCAGAATTTTGCTGTTTCTGGCCGTATTGCCAAGAATATTCCGCATCACCATCGCGATGCTGTATGGCTCCTCCCCCGATGAACAGCCCGCGGACCAGATGCGGAAATGATGGCCTGAATTTGCCGCGATCTGGGCGGCTACCGACGGCAATATTATGTCGCGCAGATAATCAAAATGGTGTTTTTCGCGAAAGAAATCAGTGGTGTTGGTCGTGATCGCATTCAGGGTAAATCCCAATTCCTTTTCCCCGGACGGGCCTTGCAGATAGCGGCAATATTCGGCGAAACTGGCGAGTTTCAGCGCCCGCAGACGGCGCACCAGACGGCCATACATCATCTCTTTCTTTTTCTCGGTCAGGACAATACCGGTCTTGTCATGGAGCAATCCGGCCAGAAATTTAAAATCCTGATCCCGCCATTCAAATTCCCACACTCTTTCTGCAGTTGCTGACATCGGATGCTCCTAAAATTCAGCCCAGTCTGAATCCATGCCCGACCCTGCCGCCACTTTCCTCTTCAGCTTCGGCGTTACCACAGGTTCGGCAGCGAGGGAGCGTTCCGCCTGCTGCTGCTGGAGCAGAACCGGCGATAATGCTGCCTGCTGCCCCGCACCCGCACCGACATTGAAGAACGACATCAGACGCTGCATTTCGGCAGCCTGACGTTCCAGAACCCGCGCCGCAGCCGTGCTTTGCTCAACCAGAGAGGAATTCTGCTGAGTCATGTCATCCATCTCGGCAATGGCGACATTGACCTCGTCAATGCCTTGGGTCTGTTCCGAACTGGCATTGGCAATTTCAGAGACTATGGTCGCGACTTTGGCAATGGATTCCATAATATTGCCAAGCACTGTCCCGGCATTATTGACCAGTTCCACCCCGTTCTTGACCTGGGCATTGGAGCTGGTAATCAGCGACTTGATCTCGTTGGAGGCCTGGGCGGAACGCTGGGCCAATGTGCGGACTTCTTCGGCAACCACCGCAAAGCCCTTGCCCGCCTCACCGGCACGGGCGGCTTCAACCGCCGCATTCAACGCCAGCAGATTGGTCTGGAACGCCAGATCGTCAATCACCCCGATAATATCGGAAACCTGCTGCGAGGATTCTTCTATTACCCCCATCGCATCGACGGCCTCTTTCGCCACATCGCCGCCGTTGATGGCCATCTCACGGGATTTCTCCGCCAGCTTGTTGGCATCTTTGGCATTGTCGGCATTCTGTTTCACCGTCACCGCCAGCTGTTCCATTGAGGCCGCCGTTTCCTCCAGCGCCGAGGCCTGGGCTTCCGTGCGCCGGCTGAGATCATCACTGCCGGTGGAAAGCTCTGCCGAGGCCGAGGCGACCTCGGCTGCGGACTGATTGACCTGGGTAACGATATTGGTCAATTGATCCACGGTTTTATTCGAACTGTTTTTCAGCAGGTCGAATGTCCCCTGATATTCGGTTTCAATCTTTTCGGTCAGGTTACCCTTGGCAAGTTCCGCCATGATCCACGCCATATCGTCGGTCGCGGTCTGGGTCGTTGAGCCAATTTCATTAATATTTTTGGCAAGGCCGAGCATGAATCCCTGCTTGCCTTCGGTGGTAATCCTCTGGGTAAAGTCCCCGGCGAGGGTCGCGGTAACCACCTGATCAATTTCGGCTTCAATCGCCAGTTCCTGAGACATATCCTTCCATTCAACGACAAGCCCCAAACGCTCGCCATCGCCATTCACCACCGGATTCACATTCAGGTTGAAATCAAAGATACCGACCTTGATCGTGGAATTGATGGTTGTGGTAATATTTCCCAGCATGCCGCGCTGATGGGCAGGATTTTTATGGAAAATATCAATGTTACTGCCGATAATCTGACCGGCATTAAAATTGGGCAGGGCTTTTCGGAGTTCGTTTTCGGCGCTACGCATCATTTCCTGCAACGCTTTGTTCATGTAAACGATATTAAACTCCTTGTCGGCCACCATCATGTTGGTGCGGGCATTGTCAAGGGCAATCCTGATCCGCAGGTTTTCACCGGCAACGCGTTTTTCTTTCCGTTCACGGGCAAGTTTTTCGGTCACATCCTCCCATTCAACAGTGGTTCCGGCGCGGGTGCCGTTTTCATCAAATATCGGGGTTGCTGCCAGAACAAAATCAAGTCCGGCAACCGCGATATTGGCTTCGACCGTATCAGTCTGATTATCAAGAATTTTACGCTGATGAGACGGGTCCTTGTGAAAGATATCTATATTGGCCCCGATCAGTTTGTCACAATTCAATCTGGGCAGCTCTGTCTTTAACTGACTTTCGTTGCGTTCCAGCATTTGCTGCATGGTTTTATTCATATAGACAATATTATAATCCACATCGGCAACCATAATATTGGTGGAAGCACCATCAGTCGCGGATTTAATGCGCAGATTTTCCGTTTCCATCCGCACCCGTTCCCTCTCCCGGGCAAGCTCTTCGGTCACATCCTGCCATTCGACAACGGTTCCAAGGCGGCTGCCATCGGCGGCAACAACAGGATTGGCGGTAAATTTAAAGTCTCTTGCTCCCACCGCAAATGAGGCATCATGTTTGCCGCTGAGCCCGTCAACAGCGGCGATTTTTGAGCTGGTATGGAAGGTATCTATATGACTGCCAATAATCTTTTCAGCATCAAATGCAGGTATCCCTTTGCGAATATCCTCCTGGGCATGGCGGAATATTTCAACAGAAGACGGATTCATATAGGTGATAATATTATCGGCATCGGCCATCATCACGCCGCTGCTCACGCTTTCGAGCGCACATTGCAGGCGAATATTCCGGGCGACAGAATGCTTTAATTTGGCCAGCGATGCCACCATGGCACCGACCTCATCCCGGCTGTGGACATCGGGTAACTCACAACTGGAATCGCCTTCCGTCAGCTTATTCAGGGCTTCCTTTGTCAATAGGATCGGTCCGACTATCCCTTTGGTGATGACATAGGCAAAAAAGAGCGCCAGGGTCACCACAATCAGCGACAGGGTAATATATAAATTTCTGGACGCTATTGATTGCTTCATAATATGATCGGCATAGGCGGTAAGATCACCTGACAGCCGGTCTTCGACTTTTTTCAGGGAATCAATTTTATTGGTGATGGCATTAAACCACGCGGTGCCGCTGACCCCGCCGAGTGATTTGGTGCGCGGGTAATTAATGGCAAGTTTGCGCATCCGCTCAACTTCACTTACCGCGCGGTTATTCATGGTGCTGTTGTAAAAATATTTCTGCTGATCGGTGGCATAGACTTTGAATGTTTCAATCGCCGCTTTCTGAATAGTGATCAGGGATTTAAACTTGTCAAGCACGACCGGCCTGAATTTTCCGGCAGAAAAAGCCCCGGTGCCAATGGCCCGTTCAATGCCGGCTTCTTCCTTGCTGCGCAGGAAATTAACATAGGCATAAACATAATTTGACAGGGTTGGATTTTTGCTGATCGAGGTCATATAGGCGATAATGGAAAGCCCCTGCTCGTTTAAATCTGTGTAATAGGTTACCGCCTTTTTCACGCTGATTGACTGTGAATCCACCTCGGCCCTGATTGAGGCCATCCGGTCAAGGGAACTGCGCATCTGGGCAAGTTTATCATTGAAATTCTTGCCATATGCCGAGGTATCCTCCTGTTCCAGATAGCTGAATAATGCCCGGCGCCGCTGATCTGTCATATTGCGCTGCGCCCCGATCTGGCTGGAAAATAACTGACCTTTACTACCGAGAAAGCCCGCCGTCATGCCGCGCTCTTTTTGTTGTTCATACACCATATTGCTGATTTTAACCGCAAGGTTTGACAGCGATTCCAACACCCTGTTTTCCGAAACATTGTCAAGCGAACGATTGATGACAATTCCGGAAAACCCGGCCAGACCAATAAGCGGGATAGCCAGCAATACCGAGAATTTTACCATCAGGCTCAGATCCTGGAATTTTCTGGTAATCATATTTTCTGTCAATAGGTTAGTCATAATCGTCGCCTCTTTCCTTATCAAATTAAGTATTTTACAATCATCCTGTGTTCATTCATGCGCCTTTAGGCGACTTCCGCCGCGATCTCCGGCAGCAATGCCATATCGAAAAGCAGTTTTGGCCTGACAATGGCGACCATTTTCTCGTCTACGGCCACCAGTCCCTCCATAAAGGCATATTCCGGATTAACATCCTGATCCGGAACGCTGAGAATATCTTCTGCCGGGATAGTCAGTATATCGGACACCGCATCGACCAGAATGCCGATGGTGCGCTCCTCCAGCTTGACGATAATCACCACATGGGTTTTGCCGGGCTTGGTATGGCCACGGCGAAACCGTGTTCGCAGATCAAATACCGGGACAATCACCCCGCGCAGGTTGATCACCCCGCGCATATATTCCGGTGAATTGGGCAGGCTGGTGGTCGGGATCCAGCCCTTGATTTCCCGAACCGTGGTGATCTCGACCGCATAAAGCTCATCGCCAACATTAAAGGAAATATACTGTTTGATCTCTTCCTCTTCACTGGCCTGATCCTCTGTACGCGTATCTTCTTTTGCTGCAAGTGCCGTCATTTAGTGTACCTCCACGCTGGTTTGTGCCTGAGACACGGGGATATCTGTTGCCTGAACGTTATTACCGCCCCGACCGCAGGATTCGCTATAGTGTTGTGTTGACATGTCCTGAACCGTGGCGATATCGACGATCAGCGATACCCGGCCATTACCCAGAATGGTTGCCCCGGATATGCCCTTGACCAGTTGATAATTGGATTCTAGACTTTTGATTACCACCTGCTGCTGGTTAACCAGATCATCAACGATAAAGCCCATCAGCACGCCGCCATCGCCTTCGACCACCACCACCAGACCTTCACACGGGTCATGGAGTGCATCGCTGACATCGAAAATATCATATAGCGGCACCAGAAAAATATATTCACCGCGAAACATCATTATCCCGCGGCCATCGGGCAGGCTGTTAATGTCTTTTTGCCGTGGTCGCAGAGTCTGAATGATATTGCCCAGCGGCAGTACATATTTCTCATGACCGATATCAACCACCATGCCATCCATAACCGCCAGGGTCAGCGGCAGCGACATGGTGAATTTACTGCCCTGCCCCGGGGTGGAACTGATGGATATCCGCCCGCCAAGGCCCTGAATATTCTTGCGTACCACGTCCATGCCCACCCCGCGTCCGGAGACATTGGTAACATTTTCCGCCGTTGAAAATCCGGGCATAAAAATCAGGTTATTAATTTCTTCATCGCTCAGATTGGCTTCCGGTGATACCAGCCCCTTTTCAATGGCTTTTTTCAGCACAATCTCGCCATTGATGCCGGCACCGTCATCTTCAATTTCAATCAGGATGCGCCCGCCGCGGTGAAACGCGGACAGGTGAATAATGCCCTCTTCCTGCTTCCCGGCTTTTAGGCGTGCTTCAGGCAATTCAAGACCGTGATCGACGCTGTTACGGATCATATGCATCAGCGGATCACCAATTCTTTCGGTAACGGTTTTATCGACCTCGGTTTCTTCACCGGTCATTACCAGCCGGGCTTTCTTGCCGAGAGAGGCGGTAAGTTCCCGAACCAGCCGCGGCATGCGTGAAAACACCGATTTCACCGGTTGCGCCCGAATTGCCATAACGCTTTCCTGCAGGTCGCGGATATGGCGGGACAGTTCCTCAATGCCCTGCACCAGATTTGGATATTGTTCTACCAGCAGTTGCCCGCCCTGCTCACGCAGCATCGCCTGGGTGATGACGAGTTCGCCGACCATATTGACCAGCCGGTCAACCTTGTCCAGTTCCACCCGGATCGACTGGCTGACGACGGTTTCACCGCCAGCGGTTCTCTTCAGCGATTTTATCTTGACTGTCGGCGCGGTTGCGGCCTCTTCCTCCGGGCCAAACAGACCGGCGGCATCATCATCGACAAAATCATCCGGCGACAGATATATCCCGAGATCGGCAATTTCCAGATCACAGTCGCCCTCGACAAATTCGAATACCTCCAGAATATCCGCTTCGCCATATTCGCTTACCAGCCGGAAGGTCCAGCAGAAATAGGCATGCTCCGCCTCCATGTCCTCAATATCCGGCAATTCAGATGAATCAAGCTCCAGAACGAGTTGGCCCAACTGCCCAAGCTCCCGTATGAGGAGCAGCGGTTCATTGGCACGCTGGAATAATTCGACATAAGGTTTAAAGGATATTTTAAAGCTTGCTGTCCGGGGTATCGCCCTCCTTGCCGGTAACCGCAGCATTGGTATTGGTATTGGCATTGGCATCGGTATTGGCATCAGCCATAATTTCCGTCATCGACCGGGCAATATCGGCCCCGTAATCCTCTCCGGGATCACTGCCACTCTGTGCCGCCGCCACCAGTGCGCTCAGGATGTCATAGGCCTGTAGCAACACCTCAACATAGGCCGGTTTCAGCACCAGCGCACCCGCACGGATCTCATCAAGCAAAGTTTCCTGAACATGGGCAAAGGCCACCAGACGATCAAAACCAAAAGCGCCGGCACCGCCCTTGACCGAATGGACCGCGCGGAACACCGCATGGATGGTTTCCTCATCGCCGTCCCCTGATTGCATCTGCATCAGACCTTCTTCCAGATTGGTCAAAAGCTCGGAACATTCTTCGAAAAAGATGACCTTAAACTGCTCCATTGGATCTGACATAAAATTTCCTTACTGTTGATTTTCGTACTGTAAACAGGCTTAACGGCCACAAACCTTTTCGACCACCTGAAGCAGTTTTTCAGGATTAAACGGTTTGACAATCCAGCCGGTCGCCCCGGCACTGCGGCCATCATTTTTCAGCGAAGCCCCGCTTTCCGTGGTCAGGATCAGGATCGGTGTTGTCCTTGCCTCGGCACGTTTGCGGGCCTCGCGGGTAAAGGTGATGCCATCCATCACCGGCATATTGACATCGGTGATAATGATATCAAAAGACGAGCCGTTGATCCGGTCCAGTCCGGCCTGGCCATTGTCAGCCTCGGTCACGTCAAAACCGGCATTCTTTAGGGTAAAGGCGACCATATCCCGCATTGTTTTCGAATCGTCTATCGTCAGGGCGGTTTTACTCATAGCGTCTGCTCCACAGCGGCAAAATGATCCTGAAGCCCGATGTCTTTCACGGTATCTTTAAAAATATCGGACATGTCAGGAAATAAAAAATCAATATGTTGCTCGGTAGTCCGGTTTTTTCCCGCCAGCAATATTTGAAGGCACGGGGTGGTGATCCGCTCAACTTTTCCGGTTATAATCTTTATGGTTTTATTCTGTGCCAGACAGTCCAGAAGGCTCAGGCGCAGTTTTTCAGCCATCGTCAGGTCCATAACCGGTTCCAGAGTCAGACAAATTTCATCCCCGCCATTCTCAATTGTAAATATATTCATATTAGTCTCCATTAATTACTGTTTATTTGTTAATTATTATTTATTTAATTAATACAACTGTTAACTGAATAAGAGTTATGTAATAATGCTTAAAATATAATTAAGATTATTATTAATTTCTAATATACTTGTTGGAGATTATTTTTTATGGAGCCGCTCCTTCTCTATCATCAGGACATTAGAGAGATTTATCGCGACCCCGGTATTTTTGCCAAAGTGAAACGGGGGATATTTCGTCTTAAAACTTTTACCGAGGCCGAAAGCCTGACCGCGATCATTGCCGAAAGCTGTCCGGAGCCGGACCGGATTGCCCTTGGCCTGTTTGAGCTTCTGGCCAACGGGATTGAGCATGGCAATCTCGGCATCAGCCATGAGGAAAAATGGTGTTTAATGAAACAAGACCGCTACCGGCAGGAAATTAATCACCGCCTTGCCGCGCCGTCATACCGGGACAGATATGTCGAAATTGCCTTTGATCGCCAGCAAAAACAGATTGCCTTCCGGATAGAGGATCAGGGCGCGGGCTTTGATTATAACGCTTTTCTCAACGGCGATCTGTCGGCCAACGACAGCTGCCACGGACGCGGCATCGCGCTCGCCCGCAGCTACAGCTTTGACCATATGAACTATTCCGGCACCGGCAACAAAGTACTGGCCATTACCAAATTCCCCTGATGTTCCGCCTATGGTTCAGGATTTCACCGACTGAACCAGCTTTGTAACCTGACTGAAAAATAGTGCCCCCGACAGCACTCAAACCTGTGGCCTCAGGATTAGGAAAAATGTGCAACTATTGGTGGTTTTTTCTGAATTAATTAATAAAAATCAATGCGTTACAGTTCATATTAATTCTAAAAATGGTAATTTACATATAAATCTACACACAGCACTTGCTGAAACGGGGTATTCTGTAACGTAATTTATTAGTGTTTTCAACAGCTTGTAAGATAATATAATAAAAAATAGTCC
>JAADGA010000057.1 GCA_013152615.1 Alphaproteobacteria bacterium | reverse complement strand
GGGTTGATGTGATCGATTATGCCGATGCCAATATTCCGGTTGACTTTTACGATGGCCACCAATTGCCGTTCGAAGACAACAGCTTTGACGTTATTGTCATGGCTTTTATGCTGCATCATGTCAAGCATCAGGATAAAATTTTTGATGAAGTTGTTCGCTGTTCACGCCGGGCGTTGATTATTTTCGAGGATACATATTTCTCGCCGTGGCAGCGGTTATTTATCATCTGGAATGATTTCTATTCAAATATTGCGGTTGGTCTGGTTAAAATCTCCAAAGGCCTTGAAGGCAAGGGGGTATTGGGGATGCCCTTGCCCTTTACCTTCCGCAGTGTCAAGGGCTGGCACCAGTATTTCGAAGAGAAAGACTTAACGGAAAAAACCACGATTGTCCGTCACCGGGATATAAAACCTCATTCCAAGGTCATTTTTCTACTGGAGAAAACGGCCTAAGGAATATGATTTGCGGGATATGATTTGCGGGATATGATTTGTGGGGCATGATCTGAGAGCTATTGTCTGCGGGCTATTAGCGGATTATTTCTTGGCCGGCATCAATCGGAACATCCGGTCAAACAACCATTCAGGCAGCAGGCGCACCAGCGCCCCGTAAATCAGGCTCAATTGCCACGGGAAGGTAACACGCGCCTGATTTTTCTCCAACCCCCGGCGCAGCGCCTTGATTGCTTTATCGGTTGCCATCAAAAACGGCATGGGATAGTCATTAACGGCGGTCATGGGACTTTTGACATAGCCCGGGCAGACGACATTGATCTCCACCCCGTGACTGGCATATAAGCCCCGGAGTGCTTCACCATAGGCCTTGACACAGGCCTTGCTGGTGGAATAGGCGGGCGAACCGGGCAGCCCGTGATAGCCGGCGAGCGACGATATTATCGCAATCTGGCCATGTGCACGCGGCTGCATCAGGCGGATTGCCGGATGAATCGTATTGAAAACCCCGGTCACATTGATATCAAAAACCTGTTGGGTGTGGGCCTCCAGATCCATTTCCGTGGTAAAACCGATGCCAATACCGGCATTGGCAACCACAAGGTCGAGGGCAGTGATGCCATCGCATTTGATGATCCAGTCGGACATCGCGGTTTTGTCTTTGACATCGACAAGCCCGGTATGAACTGTGGCCCCCCGGGACTGGCAGTCTTTGCCGATGGCCGTGAGCCGGTCGGGGTTGCGCCCGCTCAGGAACAGGGTGATCCCGTGGGTGGCGTAATCCCGGGCGAGGGCGGCTCCAAGACCGCTGCTGGCTCCGGTAATAAGAATGGATTTTGGATTTTTCATCTGGGAGTATTCCTGCTATAGCTTATTTTGAATGGGGCAATTATAAATATAATGACAGGATTTGGAAAGGTAAGCCATGACATTATCAAGTATGACCGGGTTCGCCCGGGCGGCGGGGCAGTGGGAAAACTATCGCTGGACGTGGGAAATAAAGAGTGTCAATGGTCGCAACCTCGATGTGCGCTGCCGGATGCCGTCAGGCTTTGAGGCCGTTGAACAGATGGTGCGTAAAAGCCTGAAGAATATGATCGCCCGGGGGTCGGTAAATGTTAATCTTCAGCTAAGCCGGGATAGCAGCCATACCACTTTCCGGGTCAATCAGGATATGCTGGATGTTCTGGTTGAAGTCGCGATTGAGACCGCGATGGAAAATCATCTGCCGCAACCAAGCCTTGATGCGCTGATGGCGATCAGGGATGTGATTGAATATGTCGAGACCGAAGAGGATGAGCAGACGGTTAAAACCCGTAATCAGGCGCTGAAAACATCCTTTGACGCTGTTTTGAATGACTTTAAGGCGGCGCGCGAAACCGAGGGTAGTGCCATACAGGCGGTATTGACGGGATTTGTGGACGAGATCGAACGGCTGGTCATACAGGCGGACGGCCTGGCCCGGGAGATGCCGGAGCTGATCAGAAGCCGTTATATGGACAAGGTGAGCGCCCTGCTTGACGACACCACCATTACTCCGGAGCGTCTGGCTCAGGAGGTGGTGCTGCTTGCGACCAAGGCCGATGTCAGGGAGGAAGTCGACCGGCTTTATGCTCATGTCACCGCGGCAAGGGCGCATATAACCGCCGATGGTCAGGTCGGGCGCAAACTGGATTTCCTGACCCAGGAATTTAACCGCGAGGCCAATACCCTGTGTAGCAAGGCCCCGGATATACAGTTGACCAATGTCGGTCTGTCGCTGAAAACCGCCATTGATCAGTTCCGTGAACAGGTACAGAATATTGAATAGCAAGAATATAGCCCGCCGGGGATTGCTGCTGGTGCTGTCCTCGCCTTCCGGGGCAGGCAAGTCAACCCTGTCGCGGTTGTTGCTGGCCCGGGACAAAAATATTACCCTGTCGGTTTCCATGACCACCCGGACAGCCAGACCGGGGGAACAGGACGGGGTTGATTATAATTTTGTCTCCACTGCGGAATTCGAGGCACTGGTGGCGGCAGATGGTTTCCTTGAGCATGCCCGGGTATTTGACCATTATTACGGTACGCCAGCGGCCCCGGTTGAGGCGGCAATAAAAGCGGGGCGGGATGTCTTGTTTGATATTGATTGGCAGGGCACCCAGCAGTTATCCCAGAAAGTTTCCCGGGATCTGGTGCGGGTTTTTATTCTGCCGCCGGGCAAGGCCGAACTGGAACGCCGGTTGCAGCAGCGGGCGCAGGACAGTGCTGAGGTGGTCGAGAGGCGCATGTCAAAAGCCAATCAGGAAATCAGCCACTGGGCCGAATATGATTATATCATTATCAATAATAATCTGAAGCAGGCCGAGCGGCAGTTATTTGCCATCCTGCAGGCGGAACGGTTAAAGCGCCAGCGCCAGACCGGCCTCGTGTCCTTTGTTCATGAAATTACCGGCGAAGAATAATTCTCATAAGCTGCTGCCAGACGGCAGAAATCCTCAACGGATAATTCTTCGGCGCGGCAGGTCGGGGTGATGGCGGCGGCCTTCAGCGCGGGCAATGGATCGGTGCCGAGGGCCTTCAGGCTGGTGCGCAGCATCTTGCGCCGCTGGTTAAAGGCGGCATAGACAATTTTCTCCAATATTGGCTGCCGGACCGCTGGCATGGCCTTCGGGGTGAGGGCGACGATACAGGAGGTTACCTTCGGCGCTGGCACAAAGGCACGCGGCGGCACATCAAACATAATTTTTGCCGTGGCCCGATATTGGCCCAGTATCGATAGCCGCCCGTAGGCTTTGGTGCGCGGGGTGGCGGTAATGCGCATGCCGACTTCCTTCTGAAACATCAGGGTGAGCGAGCTGTACCACGGTGGCCACGCCTTGAGTGTCAGCCATTTTACCAGCAGCGCCGTGCCAATATTATAGGGCAGGTTGGCGATAATCTTGACCGAATGGCCATTATTGTCGCCGATCAACTGCGGCTCATCCATCTTCAGCGCATCGCCGTGGATAACCTCCAGCCGTCCCGGATAGGCCGCCTGTATATCCTTCAGCGCGAGGATGCAACGGGGGTCCGTTTCAACCGCAATCACTTTACAGGCCCCATTGATCAGCAGCGCCCGGGTCAGGGCGCCGGGGCCGGGGCCGACCTCATAAACAATACTGTCTTTCAGGTCGCTGCCGCCAAGGCCATTGGCCGAACGCGCAATTTTACCGGTCAGGTTGAGGTCGGTCAGAAAATTTTGCCCGAGCGATTTACGGCTGCTCAGTTGATAGCGACTGATGACCTCCCTGAGGGCTGGCAGGCCGTCCTCATACATGGTCCGGTGCCACTTTCTGGCGATTTATCCAGATATGTCGCGCCAGTTTTAATGCCCGGATCATGCTGTGCGGGCGGGCAACGGCTTTGCCGGCGATATTCAGCGCGGTGCCGTGATCCGGCGATGTCCGCACCATCGGCAGGCCCAGGGTGACATTAACCCCGCCGTCAAAATCCAGTGTCTTGATCGGGATCAGCGCCTGATCATGATACATGCATATCGCGGCGTCATAGCCGGTGCGGGCATCGGCATGAAACAGGGTATCGGCAGGCAGCGGGCCGACAA
This sequence comes from Alphaproteobacteria bacterium, assembly GCA_013152615.1. GTDB lineage: Bacteria > Pseudomonadota > Alphaproteobacteria > Sphingomonadales > Emcibacteraceae > Paremcibacter. The sequence goes on along the minus strand of JAADGA010000057.1, from coordinate 3,997 downwards.
TAGTCAGACCGGATTGGCGTAATTTATCAAGGGTCGGGCGGATAACCAACTGGTCTTCCGCTCCCATCCCCCCCTCTTCACCGGCGTGGGGGTTGAGACCGGCGACCGCCAGTCGCGGATTTTGAATACCGAAATCCTGAATCAGGGCGGCGTTTGTCTTCAGGCAACTGTCGCGCAATAATTCCGGGGTGACTTTCCGGGCGACATCGGCCAGAGCAATATGAATAGTCAGGGGAACAACCCGTAATTGGTCCGAAACCAGCATCATCACCGGTTTCGCGGGCGGGCAGCCGTGCTGTTGGCATAAATGAGCCAGATATTCGGTATGACCGGGAAAGGTAAAACCCACATCATAGAGTATTGATTTCTGAATGGGGGCGGTTACCAGTCCGGCGGCCTTGCCGGTCAGCACCAGATCAGTCGCGGTCTCAATCGCCCTGATCACCAGTGCCGCAGTCGCGCGGGACGGGGTCCCAAAGTCAAAATCGGCCTGATGATCAAACTGATGATCAAGATCAATAACCGGCAGGGCATAGGGGAATATCTCTGCGGCTTTATCAGGAGATGAAATTGCCGTAACCGGAATATCCAGCCCGAGTTCCCGGGCGGTGCGAATAAGTATTTTTATGCTGCCGACGACAAAAAAGACCGGGATGTCACGCTGCGATCTTTCACGCCAGCTTTTCAGGATAATCTCGCCGCCGATACCGGCAGGTTCGCCAAGCGATACGGCAAGCGGCCTATTTATAATCGATGATGGCATCACGCCTGAGGTCTCTAAGATGGCGCCGGGCCAACAGACCAATCCGTTGCTGGGCGAGTTTTTCCTCTACATTATCATAAGTCGGCAGGCGGACGGCGGGGGCTTGCCGGCCACAGACGATAAATATGCGATAGCCGCCTTTTTCCTTTATCGGTGCGGTTGCGTGACCAATGGCGAGAGCAAGAATTGGTTTGCGTAAATTTTTGGGCAGGTCGGAAATAGCAAGATTGCCGAGGCTGCCGGTTTCATTAGCCCCTATTTCCTTGCCCTGTTCGGCAAGATTTTTGCAGGTCGTGATGCCTGCCGCGGCCAACGTGATCTTTTTCTTCAGCGCGGCCAGCTCGTCCCCCTGGGCCTTGGCGGAAACTTTGAACAACATATGTTGCAAATCGACACGGGTATCATTGATGCTGGCAGTCAGAATTTTTCTTTTATCTTCGAGCTGCAGGATATAATACCCGTCGTCAGTTTTTATCGGGTCCGTAATCTGTCCCGGTTTTAATTTGCGGATTATGGGGAAAAGCTTTGGATCAATCTGTGATTCCATCAGCCAGCCGAGGTCACCGCCGACCGCAGATGTGGTTGATTGGGAGAACTGGCGCGCCATCACCTGAAATGAGGCTCTTTTTTTCAATTCCTTTACAATCTTCCAGGCGGCGTTTTTATTTTCCTCGCGTTTGCCATTATCGGAAACCAGCAGAAAAATTTCCCGGACATGATATTCCTCCTGCCCCTTGTTTGCTTTCATCCGGTCCAGAATTGAATAGATTTCTTCATCACTGATACTGACCTGAGGCCTTAAGAGGCCACCAATAACCTGCTGCCATGATAAAGAGGCCTCAATCTGTTTTAACATTGATTCCTTGTGGACCCCGGCCTGATTCAATCTTTGGGTCAGTTGCTTCGGGGTAAGGCGCATCTGTCGGGCGTAGGAGGCAAAGCTCTGCTCCTGTTCTTTTTTGCTGATGACAGTTTTATATTTCTTGGCATTCTGGATTTTCAGCTTGTCATCAATCAGGCTTTGCAGGGCCTGCTGGGTAAAATAACGTTCTTCTCTGGGAGTGATGTTTTTGGCCCCGGATGAGAAGATAAACAATAATACCCGTTGCTTCAGGTCATAGAGCGAGATTGGCTTGTCATCAACCACGGCAATGATTTTCTGCACATCACGCAGTTCCTGCGTATTATAGGTCTGTTGCGTCATTGCCGGCGGGGTGTATAACAGAAAGACGCCGATGATACTTATCAAACCAGATTTTATTATTTTTGTGATAGATCTACACTTCATACGGTATTTGTCCAATATTTATCCAGACTTGGCCCAAATCTTTAAATTTTGATACACCTCTATACTGGTAAATATCCAAAAAATCAAAAGGCAAATTATCCCAGATGTTTTAATATTAATCTCAGATGGAATGTGCTGGTCGGGGTAATGTCCCGGTCGGTCGTCAGCCGTCTTTCGAAACTCAGACCAAATTCCAGACATCCATTCTTGTAGCGGACACCGGTGCTGTATGAAATAGTGGTTTTCCTCAGCAGGTCACGAATCCAGTTTCCATGCAAGGCCCAGCCGTCACCGACATAATATTGTATCCCGAGGCCCATTTCCTTGCGGTTGCGGAGTTCGGTATTTGTCAGGTCGGTAGAGCCTCTGTCAAGATCAAGAAAGCGGACGGATGCCTTGATTCTTTTGATTCCGCCGGAGAAAATCATTTCGTTACGGCGTAATCGGAAAGTTTTCTTGTCGAGACGGAAACGGTAAACATAATTGATATATTTGCCGATAGTCATGTCAATCCGGCCAACAAAGTCCGATGTTTTACCGCGAAAACCCGATCCCACAGGAAAGTTTTCCGAAGATTTCAGGCTGAAGCTCTGGCCGAGTATGGCGATGATGGTGGTATTTTTGGCATAGAGCGAATAACGGATGCCGTAATTAATCCGGGTGCCCGATTCCCATCGGTCATAGCCGTTGTAACGATTGTGGCTGAACAGGTTATTTTCATTAAACTGGAAATTACGGCTGTCTTCATTGGCGATGTCGCGGGAATTTTTGATATTGGGCGCGACGACGATCGACACCAGCGGTTCAATGATCTGTTGAGTCGTCTCGCCGTTTCTGATGAAAGGTAATTTCCAGTCGACGGCGAATTCCGGCAAAACCCGGCCAAAGGTGCCATTGCGTCCGCCATAAATCGACCGCACCCGTTTTTCGGCGGAGCTGTTATGAAAGACGTCGGCCCGAATGCTGGCGGTAAAAGTATAAAAATCACCAAGACGGGTTTTCAGCGGCAGTTTCCACGCTGCTTTCAGGCTCATGCGTTGTGAATTCAGCCCCCCGGTTCTGACGATAGCGACGCCGCTGGCATCAATGGTGAACTGATTGCCCCATTTGCCGGGGCTGGAGACAATATTCAGGTTAAACGATGGCAGCGCCTGTCCGGTTGTCGCCAGAACATCTTCTTTGTTAAGCCCCTGAAACCCATAGATGCCGGTGGTAAAATAGCTGCGATTAGAGAAATCCTCGATTCTGATACGGCTTTTCAGGGTATTGACACGATTCTGATAATAACGCCTGAGGTAGGTATCATTGCTGACCACGCGCAGGGCATAGTCCCACTGCCACCTGCCGCCTTTAAGCTTCAGGCTGTCAAGATTGAATTTACCGCCGGAAAATAAATGCCCGCGAATTTGATGCGCTCCGGTTTTAATCTGGTTGCTATCGCGTCTGGAGGCATTGGTTACGGAGCCTTTAATAAAAAATTGCCCGTTGCCGGTATTCTGACGATAGGTCGCGGCCAGAACAGCCCCTTCTTTCAAGGTCAATAACGGCTCTAATGTCAGGTCCTTGTTCGGGGCAATGGTAAAATAATAGGGCAGGGTCACATTTAGCCCAAGTTCTGACGAGGACGAAAATTCCGGGGTCAGAAATCCCGACGCCGAATGAACGGTCGGCCCGGGATGAGAGAAATAGGGACTATAAAAAATCGGCACTCCGGCGATTTCGAGAACAACATTTTTATAGCGGATGGTTTTTTTATTTTCATCATAGACAATTTTATCCGCCCGGATCTGCCATAACGGTTTTCGCTTGCCGTCTTTGTTATAGACCAGACAGGGGCTATAGGCGGCATTACGGAAAGTTGTCTTGCCATCGGTTCGGATGCCCGACTGGGCGACAAGGTGGCCATTATCGGAAAACAACACCCTGACATTGTGGATAAAGCCATC
>JAADGA010000056.1 GCA_013152615.1 Alphaproteobacteria bacterium | reverse complement strand
AGGAGGTGATTTTTCCGCATTCGGCCCAATTGACGGCGGTGATGATCAAACCTTTTTCGGGCGAGGGCGATATTGAGCATCTGTTGGCGGATGCGCGCCTGAATGGCTGGTGTGTCGGCCCGGGGTCCGGGGTGACGGGTCAGACAAAGTGTCATGTGCTGAAAATTCTGGCAACCCGGCGGTGCTGCGTCATTGATGCCGATGCCCTGAATGTATTTTCCTATAAGCCCGAAACCTTGTTCAGAGCGATAAAGGAGTCGGTGGAAGATTCCGGGCAGATGCCGTTGCTCACCCCCCATGCGGGGGAATTTTCCCGCCTGTTCCCGGATATTGCCGCCAGCAGCCGGGGCTATGACAAGCTGACCGCCGCCCGCAAAGCCGCCGTCAGGGCTCAGGCGGTCATTATCTACAAGGGTGCGGATACGGTTGTCGCCAGCCCCGATGGCCGGGCGGTAATAAATGATAATGCGCCGCCAACGTTGGCGACAGCAGGTTCCGGGGATGTTCTGGCGGGGCTGTGCCTTGGGCTTTTGGCTCAGGGCATGGCAAGCTTCGAGGCCGCCTGTGCCGCGGTGTGGATTCATGGGGCGGCGGCGTCAAACTTTGGCCCCGGTCTGATTTCAGAGGATATCGAAGGCCAAATTCCGGCGGTTTTGCGATATATTTCAGAAACAGGGGATTAATTTCTCTGGAAGTGGTTTTTTGTGTTGTTCCTTTTATGCTTTTCTGTGGAAATTTCTGTGGAAATTTGTAATTAAATGGCTATAAAGGCCTGCATATATACAGAGACAGCCATGACAGGTCTTGACTCCGGAGATATATTGCGGGTGTGGCGAAATTGGTAGACGCGCCAGATTTAGGTTCTGGTGTCTTATAGACGTGGGGGTTCAAGTCCCTTCACCCGCACCATTTTTCCATGGTTACAACTCTGGATTAAGCCGATAAACCATAAACGGGCGTGATGCCCCTCAGAAAAAGCAGAATAATCATGCAGGTAACAGAAACAAATTCACAAGGTTTGAAACGCGGATATAAAGTTGTCATTTCTGCGGATGATATTGAGGCAAAAATTGATGTGGAAGTGCAAAAGCTTCAGGGCCAGATCAAAATGCCCGGCTTTCGCCCCGGCAAGACCCCGCTGTCACTGTTGAAAAAACTGCATGGTAAAAACCTTATGGGTAAGGTGCTGGAGGAAACCATCAACAGCACTTCTCAGGCGGCACTGGACGAAAACAAGGTCCGCCCGGCGATGCAGCCGAAGATTGAGGTTATCTCGTTTGAAGAAGGGGAGGATCTTGAATATTCCATTGATGTCGAGATTACCCCGGAATTTGACATTCCTGATCTGGCCGCGATTGAGCTGGAACGTCTGGTGGTTGAGGCCGGCGAGCAACAGGTTATGGCGGCCGTGGCCACTATCGCCAGTCAGCAGAAGAATTTTAAAAAGGCTGACGCGACATTCAAGGCCCGGACCGGCGATGCGGTACTGATTGATTTCCTTGGCAAGATCGACGACAAGCCCTTTGATGGGGGCGCCGGAGAGGGCCATGTGCTGGAGCTTGGCACGGGCAGCTTTATCCCCGGGTTTGAAGAACAGCTTGTCGGGGTGGTAGCCGGGGATCAGAAACAGGTTCAGGTCAGTTTTCCTGAAAATTATCAGGCCAAAAATCTGGCGGGCAAGGCGGCGGTCTTTGAGGTGACGGTGCATGAGGTTCAGCAACCGGCCGATATGGAGATTGATGATGACATGGCGAAGAAATTTGGTCTGGAGGACCTTGAGGCCCTGAAAAAGCTGGTGAAAAAGCAGGTTGAGCAGGAAAATCATGGTCTGGCGCGGACAAAATTGAAACGCGCCCTGCTTGATGCGCTGGCAGATGTGGTTTCTTTTGAAGTTCCGGAAACCATGGTCGAGCTTGAATTCAATCAGATCTGGCAACAGTTGAAACTGGACCTTGAGCGCGAGCAGCGCGAAGAAACCCCCGGAATAAAACCAGAGGATATTGAAGAACCGGACGATGATGTCAAACAGGAATATCAGAGCATTGCCGTACGGCGGGTTCGTCTGGGATTATTACTGGCTGAAATCGGCCAGAAGAATGAGATTACGGTCTCTCAGGAAGAAGTAACCCGCCAGATTTCCACCGAGGCCCAACGCTACCCCGGGCAGGAAAAACAGGTTTTTGAATTCTATCAGAAGAATCCGGAGGCAATGGCACAGATCCGCGCACCGCTGTTTGAGGAAAAAGTAGTGGACTTCATTCTGGAACTGGCCGATGTTCGGGACAAAAAGGTATCGCATGAGGAATTGATGGCGGCGATCGCGGCTGAGGAGGCCGAGGATTCTGCCAAAAAAACCCGGAAAGATACCGCCGACAAGTCAACGGCCAAGAAAGCTGCGGCCAAAAAAGCCCCGGTAAAGAAAGCTGAGGCAAAGAAGCCGGCCCCTAAAGAGACTCCGGCTCCTAAAAAGACTCCGGCAAAGAAGGCGACAGTGAAAAAAGCCAAAACGGAAAAATAACGGATGGTCGCAGTAAAATTAAGGATTTGGTGACAGGCTCCGGATAGGATAGCCCGGATTAGGTTGAGATAACAGGAAGCTTCCCTCGAAAACAGCAGGGAAAACAGCAGGAAAGTTGAGATGAACAATATATCTGACATATATATGAATAACCTGGTGCCAATGGTTGTTGAGCAAACCAGCCGCGGGGAACGGTCCTTCGATATTTTCTCGCGCCTGCTGAAAGAAAACATCATCTTCCTGACCGGGCAGGTCAATGATCAGGTGGCGGGTCTTATTACCGCCCAACTGCTTTTTCTGGAAGCGGAAAATCCCAAGAAGGATATTGCCTTTTATATCAATTCGCCGGGCGGCGTGGTGACGGCGGGCATGGGGATTTACGATACCATGCAGTATATCCGCAACAAGGTCAGCACCATTTGCATTGGTCAGGCCTGTTCCATGGGTTCATTGCTGCTGGCGGCAGGCGAGCCGGGACAGCGTTATTCCCTGCCCAATTCCCGCATTATGGTTCATCAGCCGTCGGGCGGGGCGCAGGGGCAGGCGACCGATATTGAAATTCAGGCCCGTGAGATTCTGTCGCTGAGACAGCGGCTGAATGATATTTATGTCAAGCATACCGGTCAGCAACTGGCCAGAATTGAGGAAGCTCTCGAACGGGATACCTTTATGTCACCGGATGAGGCACTGACATTTGGTCTGATTGATGAAATTTTCGATAAACGTCCGGCCCCGGAAAATAAAGACAGTTAATTTTATTTTCGTTAATTAATTGTTTTTAAATTTGCTGATATTATCGGACTGAAGTAAGACGAAAAGTATGATAACTGGCCTGTTCGCCAGATTCCTGAAGACCGGTTTTTGGTGTTTTCGGGGAAGATCAGAAAAAAATATGCCAAACCGGCAAAAAATTTATTGAGATTCAGGCCATGGTCGGAGTAGCATATCATGAGACCATACAGGAAGTGATATTTTATGACAAAATCAAAATCCAGCGATAGTAAAAATACGCTTTATTGTTCTTTCTGTGGCAAAAGCCAGCATGAGGTTAAGAAGCTTATTGCCGGGCCAACCGTTTTTATTTGCGACGAATGTGTCGAGCTGTGTATGGATATTATCCGCGAGGAAAATAAGACAACGATGGCGAAAAGCAGCGACGGGGTACCGATTCCTTCGGATATTCTGAAGGTGTTAAGCGATTATGTCATTGGTCAGGATCAGGCTAAAAAAGTACTTTCCGTTGCGGTTCACAATCATTACAAGCGCCTGAAACATTCGATCAGCTCGGATGATGTTGAACTGGCCAAATCCAATATTCTGCTGCTTGGTCCGACCGGCTGCGGCAAGACCCTGCTGGCGCAGACGCTGGCGCGTATTCTGGATGTGCCGTTTACCATGGCCGATGCCACCACCCTGACCGAGGCCGGTTATGTCGGTGAAGATGTGGAAAATATCATCCTTAAACTGTTGCAGGCCGCCGAATATAATGTTGAAGATGCCCAGCGCGGCATTGTCTATATTGACGAGGTTGATAAAATCAGCCGCAAGTCTGATAATCCGTCAATTACCCGCGATGTTTCCGGGGAGGGGGTGCAGCAGGCATTGTTGAAAATTATGGAAGGCACCGTTGCCAGCGTGCCGCCCCAGGGCGGACGCAAGCATCCGCAGCAGGAATTTCTTCAGGTTGATACCACCAATATTCTGTTTATCTGCGGGGGGGCCTTTGCCGGGCTCGACAAGATCATTGCCAATCGCCTCGAAGGTAAATCTATCGGCTTTGGGGCCAATGTCGCCCCGGATGATGATCGTAATATCGGCGAAATTCTGGCGGACCTTGAACCGGATGATTTGTTGCATTTCGGTCTGATCCCGGAATTTGTCGGCAGGCTGCCGGTGCTGGCAACCCTGAAGGATCTGGACGAAAAGTCGCTTGTCGAGATTCTCAACCGTCCGAAAAATGCTCTGGTCAAACAGTATCAACGGCTGTTTTCGATGGAAGATGTCGCCTTGACCTTCACTGACGGGGCTTTGCTTGAAATTGCCCGCAAGGCCATTCTCCGTAAAACCGGCGCCCGGGGTCTGCGCTCGATTATGGAAGATATCCTGCTGGAAACCATGTTTGAATTGCCGGGCCTTGACGGGGTTGACGAAGTAGTGGTTAATGCCGATGTGGTCAAGGGCAAGACCCAGCCACTCTACATCTATGTCAAGACTAAAAAAGGTGAAGCCGGAGCGACTGCGGGCGCGTAGCATATTGTTGGCTCCCTGTGGATAAATCTGCTGTTCGGCCCTCAGGGGCGGTAATATTTCGGGTAAACCCCTTGAAAACGGGTGTTTTATGCCCAGATACATTTAGGTAAATGCAGGTTAAGTCAACAAACGGATGCCCCCGATGAGTAATATATATCCCGTCCTTCCCTTAAGAGATATTGTGGTATTTCCGCATATGATCGTCCCGTTGTTCGTCGGTCGGGAGAAATCTGTCAGGGCGCTCGAAAATGTGATGAGCAATGACAAGAAAATTCTGCTGGTTTCCCAGAAAGATGCCAATGACGATGACCCCGCTGTTGAAGATATTTATACGGTCGGGACGGTGGCGACGGTGCTGCAACTGCTTAAACTTCCGGACGGCACGGTAAAGGTTCTGGTCGAAGGCGGGCACCGGGCAAAAATCTGCCGCTATCTTGATAATGACAACTTCTTCGAAGCCGAGGCGGAGCTTGACCAGCCGGTGGCTGAAGACTCAAAGGAATTGCGGGCGCTGGTTGGCTCGGTGATCAAGCAGTTTGGTCAATATATCAGGGTTAACAAGAAAATCCCCCAGGAGGCTTTGGGTGCTGTCGAACAGATTGATGACCCGGTCAAGCTGTCGGATGTGGTGGCGTCTTATCTGTCGCTGACGATATCTTCGCGTCAGGAGTTACTGGAAAATTCCAACCTGCTGTCGCGTCTGGAGAAAACCTACAGCGTCATGGAAGGCGAAATCGGGGTGATGCAGGTGGAAAAGAAAATCCGCCACCGGGTGAAAAACCAGATGGAGAAGACCCAGCGGGAATATTACCTCAATGAACAGATGAAGGCGATTCAGAAGGAACTCGGCGAATCAGATGAAGCCAAGGATGAAATTGGCGAGCTTGACGAGAAAATCAAGGCAACCCGGCTAAGCAAGGAAGCACGGGAGAAGGCATTGGGTGAGCTGAAAAAGCTGAAATCCATGAGCCCGATGTCGGCGGAAGCCACGGTGGTGCGCAATTATCTTGACTGGATGCTGTCGGTGCCGTGGAATAAAAACAGCAAGACGCGGCTGAATTTGGTGCAGGCCGAAAATATTTTAAATGAAGATCATTATGGACTCGAGAAGGTCAAGGAGCGAATCCTGGAATATCTGGCGGTTCAGAAACGGACCAAAAAGATTAAAGGTCCTATTCTGTGTCTGGTCGGGCCGCCCGGAGTGGGTAAAACCTCGCTCGGTAAATCCATCGCCCGGGCGACGGGACGGAATTTTGTCCGCTTTTCGGTTGGCGGCGTTCGTGACGAAGCCGAGATTCGCGGTCATCGCCGGACCTATATCGGCTCGATGCCGGGCAAGGTGATCCAGAGCATGAAGAAAGCCGGGTCCAGCAACCCGATGTTCCTGCTTGATGAAGTTGACAAGATGGGGTCCGATTTTCGCGGTGATCCGTCGTCGGCATTGCTGGAGGTCCTTGACCCGGAACAGAATGCACGATTCAACGATCATTACCTTGAGGTCGATTATGATTTATCGAACGTGATGTTTGTCACCACGGCCAATACCCTCAATATGCCGCAACCACTGCTCGACCGGATGGAGGTCATCAACCTGTCCGGCTATACCGAAGAGGAAAAGCTTGAAATCGCCAAGCGCCATCTGATTTCAAAATTGATGCGCGATCATGGCCTTAAAGCTGAGGAATGGTCGATTTCCGACGGTGCGCTGCGTGAGGTTATCCGCAGTTATACCCGCGAGGCCGGAGTGCGAAATCTGGAACGGGAACTGGCCAAGCTGATTCGCCGGGCAGTGAAGGAAATTGTTCTGGGCAAGGTGACATCGATTAAGGTCACCTGTCGCAATCTGGCAAAATATGGCGGTATCAAACGCTTTATGTTCGGCGAACTGGAAGACGAGGATATGGTCGGGGTGACGACCGGTCTGGCCTGGACCGAGGTTGGCGGGGTTATTTTGCAGATTGAAGCCATCAGCTATCCCGGCAAGGGTAAAATTACCATTACCGGCAAGCTGGGCGAGGTGATGCAGGAATCAATTCAGGCGGCGAAAAGCTATGTTCAGTCGCGGGCGCTTGATTTCGGCATTCAGCCCTCGGTCTTTGACAAGAACGACCTGCATATCCATTTACCCGAAGGCGCAACCCCCAAGGACGGCCCGTCTGCGGGGGTCGGCATGATTACCTCCATCGTCTCTGTCCTGACCAATAATCCGGTGCGCCGCGATGTGGCGATGACCGGGGAAATCAGCCTGCGGGGTCGGGTGTTGCCGATTGGCGGCCTGAAGGAAAAATTGCTGGCCGCGCTCAGGAGTGGTATTAAAACGGTGTTGATCCCCGAAGATAATATGAAGGATCTGGCAGATATTCCCGATAATGTCATTCGGGGGCTTACCATCATGCCGGTCAGCCGGGTCGATGAGGTGCTGAAGACGGCGCTGGCGGAGCCGTTGGTTCCGCTCGCCCCTGAAGATGTCGAGGTTACGGTGAAACTGTCCGGGGAACAGCGTGAATCCGGATTTGGAACCTCGGTTCGGCATTAAAATCCGGCAGAATATCCCATGGACAGCCGCCGTCAGGCAAAGGCTTTATATTCTGAAGGATTTTTTTCCTCAAAATCAGAATTATTTTGCTGTCAGGTAATCTTTATGCAAAAAAACCGCAGTTTAGTGAGGTTTTCCCTTTGACGAAACAAAAAACCGGAGCTACACTGCAGCCACTTTTAACCAATTCAGTGATACTTAATATACAAGGGGAAGATAGTGAATAAAAATGATTTAGTTGCCGCTGTGGCTACGGCTGCCGGTCTTTCAAAAGCGGACGCGGCTTCTGCTGTTGACGGTGTGTTTTCATCAATTACCGATGCCCTGGCCTCTGGCGGCGATGTTCGTCTGGTCGGTTTCGGGACTTTCAGCATTGCTCAGCGTGCCGCCAGTGAAGGCCGCAATCCACGCACCGGGGAGAAAATTCAGATTCCGGCATCAAAACAGCCTAAATTTAAGGCTGGCAAGGGTCTTAAAGACGCCGTTAATAAATAATTTTTCTATTGCGGAAAGACGGTCGGTAAAAAAAGACTGGCCGTCTTTTTTTTATGCTTTACATATCTTTAAACAGTCTATAGACATGCATCCACGCATGGAATGATGCTGTTGTGAAGATTGGAAATGGGGCGATTAGCTCAGTTGGTAGAGCGCTTCGTTTACACCGAAGATGCCGGGAGTTCGAGTCTCTCATCGCCCACCATTTTCTTGAATTTTGCAAGATGTTATTTTTTGCGTCAAGATAGTGCAAG
>JAADGA010000055.1 GCA_013152615.1 Alphaproteobacteria bacterium | reverse complement strand
GCGCCTGAGGCTCGGGGCGCGGGTGATCCAGTTGCCTTCCGGCTGCATGCCGATCACTTCGGAATGGGCGTGCTGGGACATTTGGCGCACCAGAGTCTTGCGGTAAGCTTCCGGCATCCACTCCTGCGGCTCTATCTTGATGTCATCGTCGATCTTCTGCTGGAAAATCTGTTCGAGCCGGGCCTGTTGCTTCGAGGTCGGGGCTGCGATCTCGATCGGCTTTTGCAGTGATGTGTCTCCGTACATGGCGGGCCTTTCTGGTTGAGGGCAGGAGGAAAACTATTTAACATCTGTAATAAAAGCTAATATGTAACAGAAAAAATATAAAATCAATATAAAATGTATCATATCGTAATATTTTTATTTCAGGACCAGCCTATTTCGGGCCAGCCTATTTCAGGACCAGCCTCTTTCAGGATCAGCCTATTTCAGGCCCAGCCTATTTCATATCCGACCTATTTCTGGCCCAGCCTATCTCAGATCCGGCCTATTTCAGATATAATTTATTTCAGGCCGCCAAAACGCCGAAAGAATTCCTTGTCCGGCGGTGGCAGCGGGCCTTTTTCGGTTTCCATGATCTGGTCAAGACAGGATTCTGAATTTTTCAGCAGCAATTGATATAGATCCCGGCACAGCTGATAGGCGCTGTTGCCCTCCCAGCGCGGCGGCATCAGCCGGTCCGGCAGCCGCGGGTCCCGTAGCAGGATCTTTCTGTATTCATGAACCATCAATATCCGCATCAGCAGGCAATCCGTGCCCCGGGGCATCTCGCTGCGGGATAATTGCTGATGAAGCGGACGGTATCTTTCGAGGAATTTGCGGTATTTTACACTCAGTTCATCAAGGGTCCAACAGCCTTTAACCATGGTGTCCAAGGCCGCAGGCGCGGTTAACTGATGGGAAGCCTGATGCAGGATGATGACGTCGTCCCTGATATTCAGCCCGTCAAGGGCGCGGTCCAGCACCGGCATATCCGGCATCGGATGGGCCAGGATCCCCTTGGCTATTTTACCGAAACCGAGCCAGCCCAGTTCCTTGACGGCCATATCCTTGTTTATCTTTTTATTGTCCGGCAGGATGACCAGAGTCCAGCGCTGGTCCCAGTCGCTGCGTGGGCCGGCGTAAATCTGCGGGGTGGCATTCCTGAACCGTCGCTGTCCTGACGCGGTCAGACTGTAATAGCTTTTGCGGCCAAGCTGACGTGGGCTGATCCAGCTGTCCTTGTTCAGTCGGGAGACAGCGGTGCGTACATGGCGGGCGTTGATGCCGAGCGGCTCCAGCAATTTAATCAGGCTGCCGAGCCACACGGTCCCGCCGCGCAGCGCCAGTAAATCACCATACACCGTAATAATCAACGACCCCACCCGGAGCGGCTGCTGGCTCTGAAAATTCGCGATCAGTCTTTCCAGTTGTCGAACGAGGATCATTTGGTGTCTTACATCTTTGCCATAATATCAGTGAATTATGTATCACTTTTTCAACCGTCAGACAATGATTGATCTATGCCCAGACAATGATTGATCTATGCATTGTCATGTGGCGGGAAAGTGAGCAATACCGTTGTGCCGACCCCGGGCGTGCTTTTGAGGACGATAGTGCCGCCGTGAATTTCCATCAGCGATTTTACCAGAGGCAGGCCGAGACCGGTGCCTTCGACTTTGCGGCTCAGGCTGGAATCGACCTGATGGAAGGGTTCCATAACGGTGACGAGATCAGCCTCGGCAATGCCAATGCCGGTGTCGGCAATGCTGATTATGGTCTCCCCGGCTTTATTTATGTCAAAAGAAATATGGATTTTACCCTTCCGCAGGGTAAATTTTACCGAATTTGACAGGATGTTGATGATGATCTGTTTGAACATCCGTTTGTCCGCAACAAGTATGGCCCCGGTATTTTTGATGTCATTGAAGATGGTTATTTCGACGTCTGCGGCGCGAAGTTCAATAAATTTAACACATTCCCGGATGCTGCTTTCCAGCGGGATCGGCAGAAACTCGGCATCGGCCTTTCCGGCCTCAATTTTTGACAGGTCGAGAATATCATTGATAATCCGTAACAGATGAAGCCCGCTCATGTTGATATCAGCACAATATTCCCGGACTTTATCCGCCGGTAGTTTAAGTGATTTATCGTTGGTTATCATGTCGGAAAAGCCGATGATGGCATTGAGCGGCGTTCGCAGTTCGTGGGACATATTGGCCAGAAAATCGGTTTTGGCCTTGTTGGCCTGATGGGCTTCTGAAAGCGCTTGTTTACTATCCTGTTCCGCCTTTATCCGGTCGGTGATTTCATGATAGATGACGATTACCTCACCGTCCTGCGTATGATTTTCCAGATATTCATATATGTGTCCGTCGGGAACACTGCTATAGCCCCGGGTGGTTATTTTTTTCTCAAGCTTGTCAAGGCGCTCCCTGACCAGATCAGCCACTTTGCCGCGGCCATAATCACCTCGTGCCGCCCTGAATTTCAATACTGGTTCAATATCGGCCCCGATACAGAAAATATCTGCGGGCAGGTTGATTTTTTTCCGTAACCCGGCTGAAATAATGATAAAACGTCTTTCCTGATTAAGCAGGTATAGTCCACCGGATATATGGCTAATGGCGATTTGAAACCATTCATCCCTTGCGGTCAGATCCCTTTTTACCTGCTTGTAATCAGAAACGATAATGGCCAGAATAAGCACCGAAATATCCAGTGCAATCAGGCCGATATTCATCACCGTGATCTGCAGGTGCGGCGACAGCCCGGTGGCATCAAAGGACAAATAGCCGAGAGAGGCAAGATATTTGGTAAACACGCTGGTGAAAATAGAGAAGGTTACCGTAAGCCGGATATTAAAGCGGATTGCCGCCCAGACCAGCAGCGGAAAAGTCACATAGGGAAAATCATAGTAAATTGGCATCCGGCTTTTCAGACTGATCAGGGTGATGGCAGTGAAACCAAGCAGGGTGAGCCATATCAGGGCCAATTCGATCAATTTGCCCCGGGATATTCTGCTAAAGGATACCCGGCCAGGAACGATCCAGTATAATGTGGCCGATAATAACAGCGCCTGTCCGAGATAGGCGCTGGTGGAAATTCTTGAGACCATTTCAAGGAAATTGGTATTTTCCTCTTTGACCGGAAAGAGCAGCACGACCACGATGGAAAATATTATAACGGCGGTTGCCGCTGCCCACAGCCCGGTCATTACCGTGAATTCAAGTTTTCTTCTGGTCGGGCTGGTGCCGGTAACTTTGCGGATTATTGTTGCCAGAAAATATATTTCAAGCAGATTGATACTATACAGCACAAGATTAGGGGTTAAATCATGACGGGAGGTTGGCAGTTTGCTGATCAGCAGCCCGATCAGACAGAAAAATAAAATTTTGGGCCACTGTCGGTTGCGGTTAAATAACAAGACCGCGACCGGAAGGGCATTGGCCGACCAGATAACCGGGCTGTGGTTTAACGGAAAGATGAAACGGGTCGACATATCCACGAAAAAACCATACAGCAAACCTGTCAGCAGCCCCTTGACCACGATATTGGCAGAGGTGAAATGGAAGTATTTTATTGTGCTGTCAAGTGTCGTCAAAAAGGGTCTCCTGATATGGTCCTTATATACTTCCACGAGAATATATACAAATTCTTAACAAATTGAAGAATATCCGGTTTGCTACTTTGTGGTCTTTCTGGTCAATCTGTTTTCAAGCGCAAGTCGTAAATTTTGTACAGCTTTGGGTGAGGAGGAATTGCGGGCGATCACCAGATAGGCGACCGGCACAATAAAGAGGGTGAACAGGGTGGCAACGGATACCCCGGAAATAATCACGATGCCAAGGACAAACCGGGTTTCCGCCCCGGCACCACCGCCAACCACCAGCGCCACTGATCCCATGATGGTGGTAAAGGAGGTCATAACAATGGGGCGCAGTCTTTTGCGCGAAGCTTCCCGCAATGCTTCGACAAATTCGACCCCCTGATCACGCAGCTGGTTGGCAAATTCAACGATTAATATGCCATTTTTAGTGGCAAGGCCGACCAGCATGATCAGGCCGATCTGGCTGTAAATATTTATCGGCTGCCCGCTGAAATACAGCCCGAGCAACGCCCCGACCATGGCAAAAGGCACCGTCAGCAGGATGACAAACGGGTGACGGAAGCTTTCAAACTGGGCCGCCAGCACCAGAAAAACCGTAATCAGGGCCAGAATAAAGACAAAATAAACCGAACTGCCCGACTGTTTATAGGTTCTGGATTCGCCACTGAAATCAGTATGGGCGGTGGCGGGCAGAATCTCCCGGCTGGTCTGCTGGAGAAAGTCAAGGGCCTGCCCCAGACTGTAGCCGGGTTTCAGATTGGCGGAAAGGGTGATGGAGCGCATCCGGTTAAAGCGTTTCAGGTCGGGCGAACTTGCGGTTTCCTTTAAGGTTATCAGGCTCGACAGGGGGATCAGCCGTCCGGAGCGTGCGGAACGGACATAGATATTGGTCATATCCTCAGGCGTGCGGATTTCCGCCATATTCTCCTTCAGGATGACCGGATATTCCTCGCCCTGCCGGGAAAAAGTGGTCACCCGGCGCGCGCCAAGCATGGTTTCAAGCGTGCTGCCAATGGCGCTGACCGACACCCCGAGGTCTGCCGCCTTGTCCAGATCAATATCGACCAGAAGTTGGGGTTTGGTCGCCTTATAGTCGCTGTCCAGACCAGTAAAGCCGGGATAGTGGCGGGCGCGGGCCATCATTAAATCCCGCCAGTGAGCCAGTTGTTGATAATTGCTGCCCTGCAGGACGAATTGAACCGGGCTTCCCGACATGCCGGAAATGCCGCGCGGCATGAAGACAAAGGCCCTGATATCCGGGTGTTTGGCCAGCTTTCGGGTCAATTCAACCCGAATTTGCTGGGCGCTTTGGTCGCGTTTGTCCCAGGTCTTCAGGATGACAATACCAAAACCCGAATTAACCGCCGACGCCACGCCAAAACTCGGCACCCGGGCAAGCACCATTGTCGCCTTGCCATTGTCGACGAGGGTCATCATATCACCCTCCACTTTCTTCATCTGGCGTTTCATATTGTTAAAGCCCGTGCCTTCAGGAGCCTTGACGGCGACGAAAAATATGCCCTGATCTTCCAGCGGCATAAATTCGGACGGCAGGTAACGGAACAGACCGTAGGCGAGGGCAATCACCGGAATGAGGGTGGCCAGCACCAGCCGGGGGTGTTTGAACAGATGGTTGAGGATAGTGAGATAGCCGCCTTCGAGGATATGAAGAAACTTCATGCCCTGATTATGAAAACGGTTGCCGCCGCTTTCCCTGCGCAGCAGACGCGAACACAGCATTGGTGCCAGCGTCAGCGCAATCAGGGCGGAAAAGCCAACCGCCGCCGCCATTGCCATGGCAAATTCGGTAAATAGTCTCCCGGTTTCGCCGCCAATGAAAATAATCGGCACAAAAACCGCGATCAGCACAAGGGTGGTGGCAATCACCGCAAAGCCGACCTCTCTGGCCCCGTAATAGGCGGCGAGCAACGGCGGCTCCCCCCGGTCAATGCGCCGGTAAATATTCTCCAGAACCAGAATAGCGTCATCGACCACGAGGCCGATCGACAGGATTAACGCCAGCAGGGTCAATAAATTAATCGAATATCCCGCCATATTCAGAAAAATAAAAGAGGCGGTGATCGATACCGGTACCGTGATCGCCGGGATAAACATTGCCCGCGCGCTGCCCAGAAACAGGTAAATAACCAGCACCACCAGTCCCATGGCGATGGCAAAGGTCTTGTAAACCTCATTGATTGCCGCTTCAATGAAGATGGATTTATCAACAATGACCTGAAGCGATGTCCCCGGCGGCAGGGTTTTGTTGATCTGGACCAGATCTTTCTTGACCGCCCGGGCCACGGCCAGTGTGTTGCCTTTTGACTGTTTGATAATCCCGAGGGCAACCATATATTGTTGGTTGCTGCGCATCTCGCTGCGGGTGTCCTCGGCCCCCAATACTACTTTTGCAACAGCGCCAAGACGGATCAGGTGGCCGTCGGCGGTTTTGCGGATAACCAGCCGGGCAAAATCCCGGGCAGTTTTATATTTACGCTCGACCCTGACGGTAAATTCCCGTTCGGTGGATTCCACCCGCCCGGCGGGCAGGTCAATATTCTCCGATCTCAGGGCGCGTTCGACATCATTTACGGTGATATTGCGGGCGGCAAGCTGCTGACGGTTCAGCCAGATACGCATGGCATAGGTTTTGGAACTGGACCAGATGCGGGCGACGCCCTTGATCGAGGACAGACGGTCGACCAGAAAACGCTTGGCATAATCGGCGAGTTCCAGCCGGGACATGGTGGCCGATTTCAGCCGGAGCCACATTATTGGCCGGTCATTGGTATCGACCTTGGAAATTTCCGGCGGGTCGGCCTCTTTGGGCAGTTTGGCCACCAGCTTGGATACCCGCCCGCGGACATCATTGGCGGCGGCATCAATATTACGGTCAACATTGAATTCTATGGTGATGGTGGAGCGGCCATCCTGACTGGAGGAAGATATGGTGTTGATGCCTTCAATGCCGCTGATCTGGTCTTCGATCAGGCGGGTAATCTTGCTTTCGACAATTTCTGCGGAAGCGCCGCGATAGGTGGTTGAAACCGATATAACCGGCGGGTTGATATCGGGATATTGCCGAAGCGGCAGATCGACAAAGCTCATCACGCCAAAGGCCACCAGCAACAGGCTGATGACGGTGGCAAAAACCGGACGGTCAATGGATATGTCGGACAGAACCACTGTCAGTTGCCCCCGCCGGAAGAATAAGATTTGCCAGAAGCATTGGATTTGCCAGAAGAATCAGATTTGCCGGAAGAAGCAGACTTAACAGGAACAACCTTGCTGTCGTTATGAAGTTTCATCGTGCCTTCGGTAACAACCCTCTGGCCGATTTTTAAACCCTTCAGGATTTCAACGGCTCCGGGTCGGCGACGGCCAATGGTAACATCCTGCTGTTTGACCCGGTTATCCTTTTGCAGCAGGAAAACATATTTTCGGTCTGCGGTGGTGACAAGGGCCTGTTCGGGGATCATGACAGAACGGCGGCGGTTTTTGATCAGGCTGACCCGCATCAGCATGCCGGGCAGCAGGAGCCTGTTGTCATTGGCAATGATCGCCCGAACGATTACGGCGCGTGAGACCGGATCAACCCGGTTGTCAATATCGTGGACTTTGCCTTTGAACACGAGCTGTGGATAGGCATCACTGCGGGCAATGATAGTCTGTCCGGCCTTCAGGGTCGACAGGAATTCTTCCGGCACCGTAAAATCGAGCTTGATCACCGACAGGTCATCCAGAGTGGTGATGACAGTTCCCGGCGTGACCAAAGCGCCCGGGCTGACCCGGCGCAGCCCGAGCCGGCCATCAAAGGGCGCAATGATCCGCCGGTCACGGAGGCGCGAGCGCGCAACCGTAACATCCGCTTTGGCCTTTTCATATAATGCTGTCTGGTCGTCAAGCTTGGCTGTCGGCAGGGTGCGGGCCCTGACCAGACCCCTGATCCGGATGAGGGTGCGTTTTTGCTGGACCGCATTGGCCAGTGCCGAGCGCAGATTTGCCCTCTGGGCATCACTGACCAGTTCAACCAGAATTCGGCCCTTGCGGACGGTCATGCCGTCGGTAAAATCTATTTTGACGATTTTGGCGGTCACCGTCGTCGTCAGGTTGACTGATTCATTGGCTTTGGTTGTGCCCAACGCCTCGATCTTGTCGGTAAAAATATCTGAAACCACCGGGGCGACCACAACCGCGACCGGACCACGATTATAGCTCGGCGCGGGTTTGCTGCGTTCGCCAATATAATAAAGACCGCCCGCGACAGCAACAATAACAACAAGGGCAAGGACAAGGATTTTTTTTATCATTTTTACCTAATGGATTTTTACCTAATGGATTCTTTTCAAGTTTACGGGCGGATATTTTTAGAGTCAAATTGATTACCGACGATGGCCGGGCGGCTCACCGGTTCGTGACCGGTTACGCTTTGCCGGGCCTTTGATCCGGTGGCATAGATTTGTTTCTCGGCTTCGATAATCAGGACCCCGGCAAGGTTATGCCACCAGCGCTGGCCGAGGCGCTCAAACGAGGTCAACAGCGACAGCAAAGAGCGATGTTTAAACGGGGGCAGA
>JAADGA010000054.1 GCA_013152615.1 Alphaproteobacteria bacterium | reverse complement strand
CATGGCCGCTGTTGGCAAGGCGGTCCATAGCCGTTACCCCGATGTTCCTGTTATCGGTTATATGGAATCCGGTGGCACCGACGGCATGTATTATCGTTCAGCCGGCATTCCGACGCTGGCGGTTTCCAGCATATTCATCAATCCGGACGAGATGTTCGCCCACGGCCTCAATGAACGGGTGCCGATCAAGACATTCTATCAGGGGTTAAATCACTGGACGGTAATTTTAAAGCAGCTGGCGGGCCGTTAGAATAGCTATATTGGTCAAGCGGTAATTTTATCGTGATGGCCTGTTATTCAGGATGGTACCGGGGTGATATGGTTTAATATAAGGCCCTCCGATTGACCAAGGCCCGAATATATCTGTCAATCATCCTTGCAAAATAACTTTGCCGTTATTAGGTAACAATAGAGGAGTATTGGTAAAAAAGTTGCCTGCTGTTGATGTAAAATAGATCATGTAGAAGATCGGAACTTCAATCTTTAAAAGGAGAAGAATATGACTGCTTTAGTGTATCTGGTTGGTGTCGATGGAAGTGAATGGAGTGACCGGGCCGCAGAACGCGCCGTGGGGCTCGCCCAAAAGACAGGGGCGGAAGTTCATTTTGTCACGGCGGTACAATGGGCAAAATTTCAACCTTTATATGTCACCGAATTTTCGGCTCCGCCGCTGCCCGAGGATATGTCCAAACAGGAAGAATGGGAACGCAAGGAAATTCTTGAACCGTTGGCGGAACGCTATGCCGATTCAGGCGTTGATATAAAAACCGGTTTTTTCTGGGGACATCCCTCAGAGGTTATTAACAAGCACGCCAAGAAAATTCATGCAAACATGATTTTTGTCGGTCGTAAGGGCCGTTCAAAACTTGCCGATATCTTTTTGGGAAGTGTGGCGAATTCATTGGCCCATACCGCTGGTGTCCCTATTGTTCTTGTGCCGTAACAAAAGTCTGATTTTACCGGGATGGGCTGTATGGCGGCGGTTTGATTAATCAGGACCTCGACGTCAGGACTTCGCCGTCAGCACCTCATAGGCCGTGATCACCTGCTGGAATTTTATTGCGGCTTCGCTGTCGCCCAGATTGGTATCGGGGTGATAGAGTTTGGCCATACGGCGATAGGCGGTCTTGATTTCGGCTGCGGTGGCGTCGTCATCAAGGTCAAGGATGATCAGGGCATCACTGCGGCGGCGGTCCTTGCCGTAGCTGGCCTCGCCCATCTGATAGGCCCCACTGGTGGCATAGCCCTTTGCCGTGCGCATTTCTTCCTGAGCCCGCCGGAACGCCTCTTCCCTGCTCAGGCCTTCAAAATAATTCCAGTTACGGTTAAACTCAGTAATATGACGCTCACAAAATTGCCATTTATCCTTGCTGTCCGGCGATTTCGGAGCGGGAAAATCCCCCTTGTTGCCACAGCCGTCATGATCGCACGACCTGACCTCAATCGGGTCGCGTTCGGTATTATATCCGGTCCAGCGGGGAAATCCTGTGGCTTTTTGTTTTCTCATATATGATGTCCTGAGCTATCGCCAAATCCTATAGAATCGGCCCGGCAGCGGTGACGCTGTCCTCGACATGAGCCTCATATTCGGTGAAATTCTGCCGGAACAACGTGACCAGATGCGCGGCCTGGGGATCATAGGCGGCCCCGTCCTGCCATGTGCCGCGCGGGTCGAGAATCGCCGGATCAACGCCGGGACAACTGGTCGGAATTTCAAAGCCGAAATTGGGATCGGTGCGAAAGCCGACATCATTCAGGGTGCCGTCAAGCGCCCCATGCAGCAAGGCGCGGGTATATTTGATCGGCATCCGGTGACCGACCCCGTAAACACCACCGGTCCAGCCGGTATTCACCAGCCAGCAGGTGACGTCATGCCGGGCGATTTTCTCTCTGAGCAAATTGCCGTAAACCGAGGGATGACGCGGCATGAACGGCGCCCCGAAACAGGTGGAGAATGCCGCCTGCGGTTCACTGCCGAGGCCTTTTTCGGTACCGGCTACTTTGGCGGTATAGCCGGACAGGAAGTGATACATCGCCTGCTCCGGTGTCAGCCGCGCAATCGGCGGCATCACGCCAAAGGCATCGGCGGTCAGCATAATGATATTTTTCGGATGACCGCCAACCCCGCCCTCGGTGGTGCCGGGAATAGAGGTGATCGGATAGGCGGCGCGGGTATTTTCCGCCTTGCTGCCGTCATCAAGATCAAGCTCGCGGCTGTCGGGATCAATGACAACATTTTCCAGAATGGTGCCAAACATCGCCGTGGTCGCGTAAATCTCCGGCTCGGCCTCTGCGGACAGCCGGATGACCTTGGCATAGCAACCGCCCTCGAAATTAAAGACCGAGCTATCAGACCAGCCATGCTCGTCATCACCGATCAGGGTACGTTCCGGGTCCGCCGACAGGGTGGTTTTGCCGGTGCCGCTCAAGCCGAAGAAGATTGCGGTATCGCCGTCCTTGCCGATATTGGCCGAACAATGCATCGGCATGATCCCCTGCGCCGGCAACAGATAATTAAGGATGGAGAAAACCGATTTCTTCATCTCCCCGGCATATGAAGTGCCAGCAATCAGCACCAGTTTCTTTGCCATATTGATGGTGATCACGGTTTCACTGTTGGTGCCGACATCCGCCGGATCAAGGGTCATTTCCGGGGCATGAAGAATGGTGAATTCCGGGTCAAACCCGGCAAGATCATCACTATCGGGACAGACCAGAAGGTTACGGATAAAAAGGCTGTGCCACGGGCTTGACGAAATGGTTCTGACCGCAATCCGGCAGGCGGGATCGGTGCCGCCGTAAAGATCCTGCACATAAAGCTCGCGCTGGTTGAAATAATCCAGAATCCGGGCATGAATTTTATCAAAATTTTCCGGTGTGAGCGGAACATTGACCTTGCCCCACCAGATATTATCTTCGGAGTCCGGTTCTTTCACCATGAATTTATCATTGGCGGAACGGCCGGTATGAACGCCGGTTTCGACGACAAGGGCCCCGCCCCTGCTAATCATGCCGGCATTATTGCGGAGGGTGTGCTCATAGAGAATTTCTGCCGTCATATTCCAGTATATATCGTTATCACTGGATATTTTCTGCTGATCGATACCATGAGAACTAATATATCTGCCAATATTATTCATCTTTGCTGCTATCCTTGTGCGTCGTTATTCTTTAGAATCAGGGTGCAAACTCATGCGATAAACTGTTGCCGGTGTCATTTTATGTTCTGAGGGAATCGCCTATATAGGTATTGAAATCAAGTATCAATCGTAAAAAATTACAGGTTTTTTTAGTAACATATTGAAATATATGACTAATACTATTAGATATTAGCTGGTATCGTTCTTGGGAAACGCTTACACTGGGGAGGAAACCATGGTAATCTTCAGCGGATTCGCCGGAAAAACCCGTTTAATGTCAAGGAAGATAAAGAAATGGCTGTGAAAATAACCCTGGTTGATGATGACCGGAATATTCTGACTTCTGTCAGTATGGCACTGGAATCGGAAGGTTTCGAGGTTACGACCTGTAGTGATGGCGCAGCGGCGCTTCAGAGCTTTAATACCGAAGAGCCGGACCTCGCGGTACTCGACATCAAGATGCCGCGAATGGATGGCATGGAGCTGTTGCGCAGACTGCGGGAAAAACATGACTTTCCGGTTATCTTCCTGACCTCGAAAGATGACGAGATCGATCAGATGCTGGGCCTGAAAATGGGCGCGGATGATTATATCACCAAACCCTTTTCCCAGCGGTTGCTGATCGAAAGAATCAAAACCATTTTGCGCCGGGTCGATGCGGTGCGCAAAGGGGCTTTGAAGACCGGCGATGATACGATGGATCAAGATGGCATCCTGCTGCGCGGGCGGCTGAAGCTTGATCCGTTGCGCCATATCTGTGAATGGGCGGGCAAGGATGTCCGGCTGACGGTAACCGAATTTCTGATTCTGGAGGCATTGGCCCACCGTCCCGGCCATGTGAAGAGCCGGGATCAACTGATGGATATTGCCTATAATGATGATGTTTATGTCGATGACCGCACCATCGACAGCCATATTAAACGTCTGCGCAAGAAATTCCGTAATGTAGATTCAGATTTTGATGATATCGAAACATTATACGGGGTCGGATACAGATATAGTGGCAGTTGACCGGGCGGCAACGGGGAACGATAACCGGACAGGTGACCGCACAGCCGACCGGACAGCGCGGCTGCTGCGCCCGCAACGGCGGATATCGCCGTTAACCTTCCGGATTCTGGCGGTGAATCTTCTGGCTCTGGGCTTTCTGGCTGGCGGCATCCTTTATATTGACCAATATCAGGAAACCATGATCCGGGCACGAATTGAGGCCCTGGTCAAGGATGCCCGGGTGATGGCCGGTGCCCTTGGCGAGGCGGCGACGGTAACCACGGACCGGACCGAGCTAAGGCGAAAACCGGCAGAACAAATTATTGCCCGGGTGGTCGGGGTGACAAAAAACCGCACCCGCCTGTTCCGCCTTGATGGTAAATTATGGATTGACAGCCGCAATATCGCCGTCGACCAGTCCGTCATTATCGATAAATTATCTGCCCGCACCGGCTGGCACCGGTTTTGGGATGGGATGGTCTATAGTATTCTGGATATGCTGGACAATCTGCGTCAACAGAAGAAACTGGCGTTATATCACGAGATCAGACCGCAGACAGCCGCACATTATCCAGAGGTGATGGCGGCACTGGACGGCAACACCGGCTACCGGATCAGACGATTATCCGACGGCGCGGATATCATAACGGTCGCAACCCCGGTACAGCGCTTTCACCGGGTTCTCGGCGCCCTGCTGCTGTCGGCCAATACCCGCGATATAAAGCTTGCCGTTCAGCAGACCCGGCTGACCTTCCTCAGATTTTTCGGCATTGTGCTGCTGGTGACATTATTGCTGTCATTTTTTCTGGCCCGAACCATCGTCCGGCCAATATTACGCTTGGCCTCGGCGGCGGACCGCATCAGTGCCGGCACCCATACCGGGGCGGATATTCCCGATTATTCCGCGCGTAATGATGAAGTCGGGGATCTGTCGCGGTCACTGAAGGACATGACGCTCACCCTCGCACGCCAGATTGACGCGGTGGCGGCCTTTGCCGCAGATGTGTCCCATGAGCTGAAAAACCCGCTGACCTCACTCAGAAGCGCGGTTGAAACCCTGTCTCTTGCCCGGACCGAGGACGCCAAAACCAAACTGCTTGATATCATTGCCGAGGATGTCGGACGGTTGGACCGGCTGATCAGCGATATTTCCAACGCCTCAAGGCTGGATGCGGAAATATCCCGCAATCCGATGCGCGAGGTTAACCTGAAACCGCTGCTCGAAACCCTGGTTGATCTTTACGATTCGTCGCAGAGTGCCGAAATTCCGACCCTGCATCTGCTATGCACCGCACCCGGGAAAAAACTGGACACCGTGTTCCGTGTCCGCGGACTGGAGGGGCAACTCGGTCAGCTGTTTCGTAATCTGATCGACAATGCGATTTCCTTTTCACACCGCGACGGCGATATCCGGATCATGCTGGGCCAGACCAGAGATATGATACAGGTGACGATTGAGGATGACGGCCCCGGGATTCCCGAAGACAGGCTGGAGGATATTTTCGACAGATTTTATTCTGAACGCCCGCAGGCAGAAGCGTTCGGCAAACATTCCGGACTGGGCCTGAGCATCTGCAAACAGATAACCGAGGCTCACGGCGGTATCATCATTGCAGAAAACCGCAAACAGGGCGGTGCCAGATTCATTGTCCAGTTGCCGCGTCTGCCGGACAGGCCGGAGGCGGCCTCATGACATTAATTCATGCGACCGGGATTGTCCTTGATGGCAGGGGCATCCTGCTTAAAGGGCCGTCGGGATCGGGGAAATCCGATCTGGCGCTACGGCTGATGGCGGTGGGGGCTGAATTGATCGGTGATGATTATATTACGCTTTCCCGGACCGCCGGGGGTCGGTTGGTTATGATCGCTCCCGAGACCATTGCCGGGCGGATAGAGGTGCGTAATATCGGCATTATGGCGGTTGATTTCCGCCCTGAAGCAGAACTTGATCTGGTGGTTAATCTGATTAGGAAAACCGCGATCCGGCAGCTTGACCGGATGGTAGCCCCACAGACGATTATGCTTGAAGGTCTGGATATTGCCGCCCTTGATTTTTATGCTTTTGAGGTGTCAGCCCCGGAAAAACTGCGGGCAGCCTTAAAGATATTATTGTAGAGAGCCTGAAAATTTTGTCGCACAGAGGTTGACTCCTGTTGTTTCATAGCTTCTACTTCCCCGCTGGTTGCCAAGGAAACCCGTATGAGTAGTGTAAAAAAAAACGAGGATAAAGCGTTGAGGCTATATCTGATTACCGGACTGTCCGGGGCTGGCAAATCTACGGCGCTGAAGCTGTTTGAAGATCTGGATTATGAGACCATAGATAACCTGCCCGGATCGCTGTTAGCCACGGTTGTGGACATGGTGCTTTCCGGCTCGGAAAGTCCCCGGGGGGCAAATGCGCGACCGGCTCTGGCCATCGGCATTGATGCCCGGACGTGGAATTTTCAACCGGAAAAAATCCTGAAAGAGCTGGTCAACCTCAGGGCGCGAAAAGATATAATTCTGAAAATACTGTATTTTGACAGCCGGAACGAAGTGCTGGCCCGGCGTTTCACCGAAACCCGCCGCCGCCATCCGCTGACCCGGGGGCGGCAGGTTACCGACGGAATTATTCAGGAACGGCGGATGATGGATGTTATCCGGGCGGAGGCAGATTTCATTTTTGATACCTCAAACAGCAGCGTTCAGGAATTACGTCAGACATTACGCCAGCAGTTTGAACGGGAGCATGGTAGCGGTCTGAGCATAATAGTCAGCTCGTTTGCCTATCCGCGCGGCCTGCCCCGGGATGCGGATCTGGTGTTTGATGTGCGGTTTCTGCGCAACCCTCATTATGTAGAGACCCTGAAATCCCTGAACGGCATTGATCCGGCAATACAGGATTATATCGAACAGGACGAAAAATTTCCGGAATTCTTTGCGAAAATAAGTGATTTGATCTTTTTCTCGCTGCCGGAGTATAAAAGGGAGGGAAAGTCTTACTTGAAGATTGCCTTTGGCTGTACCGGCGGCAAACACCGGTCGGTATTTATGGCGGAAAGAATGGCAAAATTGTTAAATGAAAGAGGCTTCGCAGCAGATCTCTATCACCGGGAATTGTAACATTACCCCCCCCCAAAGGCTGAATAAAGAGGCTGAATTAAAGAGGCTGAATAAAACGGACAGAAATTTATGATTGGTATGGTAATAGTGACGCATGGTCGTCTGGCAGAGGAATTCGTTTCGGCAACGGAACATGTGGTTGGCCCGCAAAAGGCCTTGCGCACCATATGTATCGGCCCGGACGATGATATGGAACTCAGACGTCAGGATATTCTGACGGCGGTAAGAGAGGTCGATCAGGGCGAAGGGGTGATCCTGTTGACCGATATGTTTGGCGGCACACCGTCCAACCTTGCGATCTCGATCATGGAGAATGCCAATGTCGAGGTCATCGCCGGGATAAATCTGCCAATGCTGATCAAGCTCGCCAGCGTCCGCATGTCATGTTCGATGGAAGAGGCCGCCAGAGCAGCGCAGGATTCCGGTCGAAAATATATCAATATTGCCTCCCATGTATTATCGGGTGACAGTTAAGTGAGTGAGAATGAGTGTATCCCCGATGCTCAGCCATCAGAAAACAGAAAGATCACGATTAAGAATAAACGCGGTCTTCATGCGCGCGCTTCGGCAAAATTTGTGGCGGTCGCCGAAAAATTTGACGCTGAAATTCTGGTATCCAAAGACGGGTCGGAAGTCGTCGGCACCTCAATCATGGGCCTGATGATGCTCGCCGCCGCCCGCGGCGATGTTATAACCCTCAAGGGAAGCGGCACCCTCGCCCTCCATGCCATCGACGCATTGGAAGAATTGATAAATAACAAGTTCGGCGAAGATTAGGGAAGCATGAGCCGGCTACTTAAAAACCACAGACCGGATTTGATCATAACTCACCCTTGAATCAGCAAGGGCGGTGCCTGAAAAATCTCTACCCCGAATTCAGGTTATTTAACCAGCCTTATTTTCGGCGGCAGCCATTTGCCGCTGAGGATCTCCTGCGACGGCTGATAAGC
>JAADGA010000053.1 GCA_013152615.1 Alphaproteobacteria bacterium | reverse complement strand
AGGGCCAAACCGGCTTTGGTGGCGACACGTTAAATACTGCGGTTTATCTCGCCAGACTACTTAAGGGACAGCGGGCCAGAGTTAGCTACGTTACCCGTCTGGGAGATGATCATCATGGCCGCGATATGCTTGTCGCCTGGCAGCAGGAAGGCATTGACTGCCGTCTGGTGGCACAAATCCCGGGCCGCAGCACCGGCAGCTATAAAATAGATGTTGATAGTAACGGCGAGCGGTCCTTTAGCTATGACCGGGACCATTCCCCGGCGCGTGAATTATTTTCCGGCGACACTGCGCCAACCGCAGATAACATCCGCCACTATGACGCGCTGTATGTCTCCGGCATTACGCTGGCGGTTTTATATCCCGAGGGACGGGCCAGGCTTTTGAATTTGATGGCGATTATGAAGCGACAGGGCAGAAGTGTCATTTATGATCCCAATCACCGCCCTTCCCTTTGGGAGACAGCAGAAGCCGCCACCACCACCCATAGGACAGCGATTAAACATGCCACATGTTTTCTGCCATCTGAAGAAGATATCAGATCCGTTTTTGGTCTGAAAACACCGCAAAATTACCTGTCGTTTCTAAAAGAAACCGCCGTGGATGAGGTGATATTCAAGCGGGGAACAAAAGCCGTTTATGTGCTTTACCGGGGCACGGAAGAAAAAATAGCCCTTGCCGTTGTCAAACACCCCGTCGATACCACTGCCGCCGGAGATTCATTTAACGCTGCCTATATTGCGGGCCGCCTGATGGGGGACAGTCCGGTTCAGGCAAGCCGGAAAGCTGTGGATTTCTCACGGCTGGTAATTGGTCACTGCGGGGCGATTATTCCGTTGAGGGCCATGGCTCATTTCCCGTCAACATTTGTCCGTTCTCGAATTGGCCCGGATAATAATGACAAGCAATGGCAGTGATATCGCAAGGGAAATGAGCCCAAAGATAATGACCGCATTGTAATTGAGTTCCCCGGCGGCGTTTCGATCCGCATAATCCAGCACTGTTGCCGCTATTGCCGGTCCGAGGCCCATGCCACAGGCAACGACAAAATTAACCAGAATTGCAATGCGCCCGGAAGGATCGAGATTGGTCATATTCGCCAAAAGATAGGGTGAGGTAAACCACCAGGCAAATTTGAATGAAAAAGACGCGATGGCATAAACGATCACACTGTCAAGGCCAAACAGCAGCAGCATGCCAAAGCCAATCAGGGCATATCCGCACAGAGATGGCAACAGACGGCCAAATTTTTTGCTGAGCCAGGTGGCAGCCCCGGCGCCAACGACCCCCAGAATTGAGGATGCGGACAAAATATAGCCAATGATGTCGGCCTGAAATCCGGCCTGATTGGCGATGCGCTCAACATAGGCCCATACCCCACCGATAGCAGTATAGAACAACAGCAGAGCGAGCAGGCCGATCGGCGCAAGTTTTTTTAATTCCCGGGAGACGCTGCCTAGACCCTTTTGATGTTCAGGCCGTCCGGCAGCCGGCATAAAACGGACCGGAACCAGCAGAAACACCATAAAACCAGCCATAATCAGGAAAAAACCCTTTACCCCGATATCCGGCAGAATATGAGGCAAGACAGCAAAGCCGATAACGGCAAATATAATCTGCCCCAGTGACCAGAAACCAAAGGCCCGTTCCTGATCCTTCATCATGCCCGAAACCACTATTGTCAGGGTCATGATGGTGCCAAGGGCAAGCCCGGAGATAAATCTTATCGGCATAAGCATTTCAAAAGACGTCACCGCATAGGAAACCAGATAACCCGTCAGGATAATAAAAATGCTGCAATAGAGAATCTTGTGCCAGTTTACCCGTCCAATCAGCATCAGGGTTGAAAAGGTGGATAATGCCGCGCCAATCAATTCCGCCGCAATAAGATAGCCCCCCTGTTGAGGGGTAAAACCCAGATTGGTGACATAAGCCCCGACAAGCAGGGGACCCAATACCGCCGGGGCCGGGGTAATGGCCGCCAGCAGGGCCATCGCCAGAATGGTCGGCGCCCGGTTAATATCAATCTGTTTGTTATTTTTCATAAATTATCTTTCAACGGTCTTGACAGAAAATTGACAAGACATGATGGACCGGCAATATTTTTTGAACAATAGCGTA
This sequence comes from Alphaproteobacteria bacterium, assembly GCA_013152615.1. GTDB lineage: Bacteria > Pseudomonadota > Alphaproteobacteria > Sphingomonadales > Emcibacteraceae > Paremcibacter. The sequence goes on along the minus strand of JAADGA010000053.1, from coordinate 6,065 downwards.
AACAGCCTATATATCAGCCCTGTCCTGTTACTTTAACTTTGAAGGCGGATACATTGTGATAATTTTGAAATAAATGGGTCATTTACGCTATTGTTCCAGTAAATATAGCTGTTAATTTCGGTTATTGAAACGGTGACAAGGATTCTGTTCTATGATGCAAAGTAGTGATCAACTACTGTTGGCCTATCGCAAGATGCGGACGATACGGGAATTTGAGGACCGGATGCATCTGGAATTTACCCGTGGGGATGTGCCGGGTTTTGTCCATCTTTATGCCGGGCAGGAAGCCTCTGCTGTGGCGGTCTGTGCCAATCTGACCGACCGGGACGTCCTGCTGAATACCCACCGCGCCCATGGCCCGGCCATTGCCCGCGGCTCTGACATTTACGCCGTGGCAAAAGAGATCTATTGTCGGCAGGGCGGTATCTGTCGGGGGCGCGGCGGATCGGCGCACTTGCACGATGTCAGCGTCGGCCTGTGGGGGGCTAACAGTGGTGTCGGCAGTGGTGTCGCCCTTGGCTGCGGGGCGGCTCTTGCGGCCCGAAACCGGGGGACAGGCGGTATTGCGGTGGCGTTGGCCGGTGATGGCGCCATTAATCAGGGGGTGGTTTCCGAAGCCCTCAATATGGCCTCAATCTGGAAATTACCCTTGGTTATTGTCTTTGAAAATAATGGCTATGCCGAGGCAACCGGTGCCGATTATGCCATTGCCGGCAAGGATATATACAAACGCGCGGCGGCCTTTGACATGCCCGGAATAATGGTGGAGGGGCATGATTATTTTGCGGTATATGATGCCGTAGGCAAAGCCGTCACCCGCGCCCGGTCCGGTGATGGTCCAACTATTATTGAGGTCAAGCAACTGCGCTACTACGGCCATTTCGAGGGCGACGCCCAAAGCTATCGGCCCCGGGGAGAGGTCGAGCAATACCGGCAGGACAAAGACTGCCTGAAGACATTCCGCAGCATATTCATCGCGGAAACACCCGGCAATGCGGCCCAACTGGATGCGATAGACCGGGAGGTCATGAGCCTTATTGATGATGTTTACGCCCAGGCCCGAGCCGCCGCATTCCCCGCCGATGATGAATTTATGCACTATATTTATGCCAGTGATTGTCAGGAGAGCTGATTATGGCAAAGAAAAGCTACAGACAGGCGGTGAATGAAGCCATTCAACAGGAAATGCGCCGGGACAGTGCGGTAATCCTGATTGGCGAGGATGTCGCCGGTGGTGCCGGTGCCGGTGGCAAGGACGATGCCTGGGGCGGCCCAATGGCGGTTACCAAGGGATTGCTGGCGGAATTTGGGGCCGAGCGGGTGGTGGATACCCCGATTAGCGAAGCGGGTTATATCGGTATGGCAATCGGGGCGGCGGCGGGCGGGCTGCGGCCGATTGCCGACCTGATGTTTAATGATTTTATCGGGGTTTGCTTTGATCAGGTGGTTAATCAGGCGGCCAAATACCGTTATATGTATGGCGGTCAGGACAGTATTCCCCTGACGATCCGCACCATGATCGGGGCCGGGCTTTCCATCAGCGCCCAGCATTCACAATGCCTCTATCCCGTCTTCAGCTATTTCGCCGGTTTGAAAGTGGTCGTCCCGTCATGCCCCTATGATGCCAAGGGGCTGTTGATTAGCGCAATAAGGGACAATGATCCGGTTATTTTCTGCGAACATAAACTGCTGTATGACATGGTGGAGGAGGTGCCGGATTCACCCTATTCGATCCCGTTCGGCGAGGCGCGCTTTGTCCGTGACGGCGGTGATGTCACCATCGTGGCGCTGTCGCGCATGGTGCATATCGCGCTGGAGGCCGCAACAATTCTGGCTGAACAGGGCATTGACTGCGAGATAATTGACCCCCGCACCACTACGCCGCTGGATGTGGAGACCATTCTGGAAAGTGTCGCGGCAACCGGACGGCTGGTTATCGTTGATGAGGCTGGCCCGCGCTGCGGCATGGCGGCTGATATTGCCGCCATGGTTGCCGAGGATGGGTTCTCCTCCCTGAAGGCACCGATTATCAAGGTCACCCCGCCCCATAGCCCGATTCCGGCAGCACCCAACCTCGAAAAGCTTTATATCCCTGATGCCGCCCGGGTGATCGCGGCAGTGCATAAGGTTATGGGGAGGAAAGACTGATGGCCGGGCATGAACTTACCGCCGTGACCATGCCGAAATGGGGCATGTCGATGACAACGGGACAGGTTGTTGGCTGGCTCGAAGAGGACGGTGCCAGGGTAGAAAAAGGGGCCGAGATAGTGGAAATCGAAACCGAGAAAACCGTTAATGTGCTGGAGGCGGTTGAGAGCGGCATTCTGGTTCGGACCATCGCACAGGCGGGCGATAAGTTACCGGTTGGGGCATTGTTGGGCGTGATTGCTCAAAATAGCCCCGGCAATGAGGCCATTGAGGCCTTTATCGAAAAATTTCAGCAGGATTTTACTACCCGGGACAATAACGATGCCAGTGATAACCAACCGCTGGACATTACATTGGCCGATAATATCACTATTGCCTATCAGTATTTACCCGCAGGGCAAGACGGTGATAATTTGCCGATTATCCTGCTTCACGGCTTTGGCGGGGACCGGAATAGCTGGTTGTTCAACAGTGCTGAACTTAACAGCGGGGTTTATGCCCTGGACTTGCCGGGGCATGGCGGGTCGTCGAAAAAGGTCGGTGACGGCAGCCTCGCTTTTCTGGCCCACATAGTTTCTGAATTCATGACCGCGCTTGATCTGCCCAAAGCCCATATTGTCGGCCATTCCCTCGGGGCATCTGTGGCGCTGTCCCTTGCCCATAGCTTTCCGGCCAAAGTCGCGGCGCTGACCTTGCTTTCCGGCCTCGGTACCGGGACAGAAGTCAACCGGCAATATATTGAAGGCTTTCTCGCGGCCAATCGCCGCAAAACCCTCAAGCCCTGGATGCAGCAATTATTTTTCAATGCCGATATGGTCAGCCGCGATATGGTTGAGGAGGTGCTGAAAGCAAAACGCATCGAAGGGGCCGAGGCCTGCCTGGGCAAAATTGCTGCTGCGGCAGTCCTTGCCCCGGCAGAGCCAAATCCGGCACCGGATTTGGCACAGCTGACCATGCCGCTTCAGGTTATCTGGGGACGACAGGACCGGATTGCCCCGCCGGATCAGACCCGCGATTTACCCGACGGGATAACGGTTACCATCATTGAAAAGGCCGGGCATATGGTTCATATGGAGGCGGCGAAAAGGGTTAACAAATTGATCCGTGACTTTAGCGCCCGGACAGGGTCATGAAACATTTTATCAATGCAAAAAATAATATCGTTACCGAGGCGCTGGACGGTTTTCTGGCAACCACGACCACGACCGGACTGGCCCGGCTCGACGGCTATCCCCATACCAAGGTCATTATCAGGACAGATTGGGATAAATCCAGAGTCGCCGTGATAGCGGGCGGCGGCTCCGGCCATGAACCGGCTCATACCGGTTTTGTCGGCGAGGCAATGCTGACGGCGGCGGTGTGCGGGGAGGTTTTCGCCTCCCCCGGGGTCGATGCGGTGCTTGCCGCCATTATCGCGGTAACCGGAGAGGCCGGTTGTCTGCTTATTGTGAAAAATTATACCGGAGACAGATTGAATTTCGGTCTGGCGGCAGAACGGGCGAATGCGCTCGGTTACCGGGTGGAAATGGTAGTGGTCGCAGATGATATTGCCATCCCCGATGCGGATTATCCGCGGGGTCTGGCCGGGACATTATTCATTCATAAGATTGCCGGATTTATGGCGGCACGCGGGGACGAGCTTGACCGGATTGTCACCGCGGCAAGGACGGCAGCCTCACGCTGTTATTCCATCGGGTTATCACTTGACAGCTGTACCGTGCCGGGAAATATACCGGATGATTATCTGGGACCGAATGAGGCCGAACTTGGCCTAGGCATTCATGGCGAGCCGGGATTTTCAAAAATTGCCTTTGCAAAGGCTGATGAATTAATGTCGCTGGCCTGTGAAAAGCTGGCACAGGCCGCCGCACCCGGCCCCTTTGCGCTCATCCTGAATAACCTCGGGACGGTTCCGCCCGTTGAAATGGCGATCCTTGCCAACGCCTTTACCAAGACGGCACTGGCGAAAAAGACCACTATTATTATCGGTCCGGCACATTTGATGACATCCCTGAACATGAATGGTTTTTCACTGTCACTGCTGGTGCTTGACGACCTGCGAACAGCGGCGCTCAGGGCCGATGTCGGGGCCAGTAGCTGGCCGGGAATACGGGTCTGTGACCAGATCAGGGTGGTGGAGCTGCCGAAAACGGCTCAGGACAAATCATACCGGCCATCACGAAACGAGACCGTGGAAGCCATCATTCGCGCGGTTTGTGAAATGTTGATTTCGGCGGAAGATGAGCTGAATTTTCTCGACAGCCGGATCGGTGACGGCGATACCGGCACCACATTTGGCCGCGCCGCCCGGACCATAGCTGATGCCCTGAATGATTTACCCTGCGCTGACGGGGGTGATCTGTCTATGGCTCTCAGCACTATCCTGTCGCGAAATATGGGCGGATCAAGTGGCGTGTTGCTGGCCATCCTGTTTATGGCTGCCGGCAAGGCCTATAAGAAGAATAATGATTGGCCATTGGCATTATTTCACGGTGCCCGGCGGATGATGCAATATGGCGGTGCCGATGTCGGGGACCGCACCATGCTGGATGCGCTGATGCCGGGACTTGACAGGCTGATGCCCAATGGATCAATGGCCAGTGAATCAATACCAGGGGAATCAATGGCGGCGGCGGCACTGGCCGCCCGCGCCGGGGCCAATTCAACCGCCCTGATGACCACGGCCTGCGCCGGTCGCGCCTCCTATGTTCAGGCGGAGAATCTTGCCGGTGTCACTGATCCGGGGGCAGAGGCAATTGCGCGAATATTTGAAACAGTTGCGGTCGTTATCCGCAAGCGCGGACCAGCCTAATTCTTCTGCATCAATTTTGAAACCAGACTGGTTCTGTTGTGGACTTTTACCTTGCTGTAGATTGATCGCAGATGATTCTGCACGGTGCGGATACTGATAAAAAGCTTGCTGGAAACTTCGGGGTTTGTCATGCCGACACTGACCAGATGAACAATATCAATTTCACGCCGGGTCAGATTAAATTTAGTGAAATTATCCGGTTTGATCAGGTTGGTATCCTGTTGCTTGAAACAGACGAGAAAACACAAGCCCTGACCCCGGGTCCGGTAGGCATAGACATAGCCGCTGATATTTTGTGAGTAATGCACTGTGGTGAAATTGATATGCTGATCAACCCGGTTATCATGCGAGTTACTAACTCTCTGATTTAATTCCTGACAACACTGGCTGATCCGGGGCGGCAGATAGTTATTGATTGTCCGGATAATTTCATGGCCACTATAGGGCGGCACCTTAAGCAGGGTGCGGGCCTTGTCATCAAGGAAAGTCGGGAAAAGATTTCTATCCAGAATCATGATACCTTCATGGTGCATATCAACCGAAAGTGCCTTGATTATCTCCCGGCGCTCAACTGCCATTTCGGACAGTTTTATCTTCTGGATGGCGACGGACAGACAGGGGATTATCGCGTTAATTTTCGAAATATCTTTTGTTGAAAAGGCGGTCGAAGCAGAGGTGCGGTGCAGCCCGATCAAACCGATCGGCCGGGAGCCGTCATGCAATCCTATGGTCATCATGTGGTAAATGGATTGCGGCCTGAGAAAATCGCAATAAAATTTTGTCCGGATATAATCTGAATGATTTATGGTTTCATCAGAAATAACAATCCGCTTGCTACCTAATTTTAAATGATTCAGCAGCTTGATGGTAAACGGGTCTTTGGTCTGATAATGGTCGCACCATGCTTTCGGGGCTTTTTTGGGAACGCCGTATGAAATGCCATTGACAAACTGCCACCCCAGAGGGGTTTGGCTGACGTCAAAGTAAACACTGCTTTCCGCAGTGACGATTTTCTGGATTTTTAACAGAGTATGACGTTGCAGTTCACCGATAGTTTTGCAGCTGATGGCAACCTCATTCAAGGATAAAATATCTTTCAAATCCT
>JAADGA010000052.1:3722-11937 GCA_013152615.1 Alphaproteobacteria bacterium | reverse complement strand
GGGCAATGTCACTGGTATCGTCAGCGGTATAAAGCGGGTTGACCTTAATGGCTTCCGGTGTTTGCCAGTTCAAATCCTCGCGCGCCCGGCCGCGCAGTTCTTTTGAAACCAGTCGCTGCCAGTCGGTAATGGTTTTTCGCGGGTGCTTTGTCATGAAAATATCCATTCACTCATTAATTTCGATCTGCTTGCAACGCAGTATAGACAAAATGTTACTCATCAGTAAAGTTTAATTCGATTAACCGGGTGTTGATGTTGCAAAAATATGGTAAAAGTTACGCAGAACCGGAATATTATAAACCGGAATATTATAAATCTGCGGGAGGAAATATGAAAAAAATTATTTGGGCGCTGGTGCTGGCTTTTATGCTGACGGTAACGGCGCGGGCACAGACGACATCACAGATTTTCAATAAAATTCTTGCCGATCACTGGGCGCAGCGGCTGGCGGAAAATCCGGCATTTGCCGCCCGGCTGGGTTACCGCAAATATGACGGCAGACTGGCGCAGAATACCGCAGAGGCCCGCGCCCGCCGCCGGGCCTATAATGTCGCGACTCTGGCACGGCTGGATAAGATCAACGTCACGGATCTGGACCGGAAATCATTGCTCAATTACCGGATATTCCGCCGGGAACGGGTGATGGAGCAGCAAGGCTATGCCCATCCGGGCTATCTGTTCCTGCTCACCAACCGCGAGGGCTGGCATATGTCTTTCGCGCAAAACCCGTCCAATATGGCCTTTCTGAAGGTGGCGGATTATGACAATTATCTTGGTCAGCTCGCCGATTACCCGCGGTTCAACAATGAAAATATTGCCGTGCTTCAGCAGGCCGTTAACAAGGGATATACCCAATATTGCCAGTCGATGAAGGGCTATGCGACCTCTATTTCCAGCCATATTGTTACCGCTGTCAAAAAAAGCGTATTTTATGGCCCTTTCACCCGTTTTCCTGCAACCATTCCGCAGGCGAAACGACAACAGATCACCCGGCGCGGGGTGGCGCTGATTATGGAAAAAGTCATTCCGGCCTATGCCAAATTCTATCAATTCTATACCAAAATATATAATCCGGCCTGTCGCAAGACCGCGGGCATTTCCAGCGTCAAGGGCGGGGCGGCCTATTATAATTATCTGATCCGGAAATTCACCACAACCGACCTGACGGCGGCACAGATTCACCGTATCGGCCTGCGCGAAGTCAAGCGCCTGCATGGCGAAATGGCCAAAATTATCAAACAGGTTAAATTTACCGGAACATTCAGCGAATTTATCACTTTCCTGCGCACCGATCCGCGTTTCTACGCTAAAAGCCCGGGGGAATTACTGGAAAGGGCGGCGCTGATTGTCAAGCGCATGGATGGTAAATTACCGCAATTATTCGGGGTTCTGCCGCGCACCCCTTACGGTATCAAGGAAATCCCCGCTGATATTGCCCAAAAAACCACTGCCGCCTATTACATGCCGTCAAATGGCGACGGCAGAACGGCGGGCTATTATTATCTCAATACCTCGCTGCTGAACAGTCGGCCACTTTACACCCTCGAGGCGCTGAGCTTTCACGAGGCGGTCCCCGGTCATCATCTGCAGATTTCGCTCCAGCAGGAGATGGCTATGCCAATGTTCCGCAAATATGCCGACTTCACCGCCTTTGTCGAGGGCTGGGCGCTTTACGCCGAAAAGCTCGGGCTGGACGCGGGTTTTTATCGTGACCCCTACAGCAATTTTGGCCGCCTGAGCTATGAAATGTGGCGGGCGGTCCGGCTGGTGGTTGATACCGGACTCCATGCCATGAACTGGACGCGCCAGCAGGCAATTGACTATATGATGGCAAATACCTCGCTCAGCCGCCATAACATCGTCACCGAGGTTGACCGTTACATCACCTGGCCGGGACAGGCGCTGGCCTATAAGATTGGCGAACTCAGTATCAGCGCCCTCCGACAAAAAGCGGAAAAGACCCTCGGCGGGAAATTTGATCTCCTGGCATTTAACGACACGGTGCTGAAGAACGGCGCCCTGCCGATTAATCTGTTGCAGGATGAGGTTAACGACTGGATCAGGCAACAGGCTCCAAATCCCCGGACGCCAAATCACTAGGCCCCAAATCCCCGGGTCCCAAATCACTAGGCCCCAAATCACCGGGTAAAGTGAACCAGCGCAGCCGGTCATAATGCTGCGGCAGTGGCGGCATCGGGTCTGTGGGATCAATTGCCACCGCCTGCAGGAATTTTTCGGTCTGGTCCAGATACGCCGTCAGCGGCTGGCGCTGGCCGTAATCAACAGTCTTCGGCGGCCGGAATTCACCGCTGTCAAAGTCAATGTCATTCAGGGTGCGGCTTGACGGAATCTTCCGGTTCCGACAGTACCAGATTGCCCGCTGCGGATCATATTTATAATGACCGAGTAATTTCCAGCCATAATGCGCAATCAGTTCCACCGCCCGGAGAATATAGTCAAAGGTATCGTCATCAGTGAAATAATTGAAATTCAGCCGCACCCAGCCCGGCTTTAATATCTGATGGCCACTATCCACCGCGGCGGCGATTGCCCGGCTGCGGTCGAGGCCAATGCCAAGCAATATATGGCCGTAAGGCCCGGCACAGGAACAGCCGCCCCGGACCTGGATCCCGAACAGGTCATTGATCAGCGCATCGACAAAACCGTAATGCAGTGGCCGCCCGCCCGCCCGGATCAGAAAGGACAGGATTGAGGTCCGTGGTGCCGTCAGATCACCAAGAATTTCGATCGCCGGATGTTGTGACCAGCGCGCGATCGCCCGCCGGGCCATATTCTGTTCCAGAGCTTCAATCATATCAGCCCCGACCGCATCCTTGAGCTGAAACACCATGCCCGCCCGGATCGATTCGACAATGGCCGGGGTGCCGCCTTCCTCGCGCTGTTCTCCCGCCGGATAATAATGCTGATCTGCTGATGAAACATAGGACACGGTGCCGCCCCCCGGTACCGACGGCACCCGGTTGGTCAGCAAATGACGTCTGATCACCAGCACCCCCGGCGTCCCCGGCCCGCCGATAAATTTATGGGGCGAGATATAAAGCGCGTCCAGTGAGCTATCCCCGTCACCATCATTGCAGCCGGTCATATTGATGGCGACATACGGCCCCGCCGCCGCATAATCCCAAAAAGCCAAGGCACCCTGTTCATGCAGAATCCGGGTAATGGCTGTGACATCCGTCAACAGGCCGGTGACGTTGGAGGCCGCCGAAAAACTGCCGATCCTTAACCGGCGCTCCATATATTTTTCCAGTTCCGCCCGCAGCACAAGCTGATCAATCGTACCGGATTTATCCAGTGGAATGACGACCACATCGACTATACTCTCGCGCCAGGCCAGTTCGTTGGAATGATGCTCATAGGGACCGACGAAAACCACTGGCCGGTCAGAGGGGGCGATCTGTGCCGAGAATTTATAGTCATCATCCAGATTGAGCGGAATCCGGATATTGAGAATTTCGACCATTTTCTGAATGGCTCCGGTCGCCCCCGAGCCGCAGAAAATAACGGCGTCGTCATCCCGGGCCTTGAGCGAGCGGCGAATCAGGGTGCGGGCCTGCTCGCGAAAAGCCGTCGTCTGGCGTCCGGTGGCCGAGGATTCCGAATGGGTATTGGCATAAAAGGGCAGGACATTTTCGGCGATATAATCCTCAACAAAGCCAAGCGCACGGCCAGAGGCGGTATAATCCGCATAGATCAGTGGTTTCAGACCAAACGGCGTCGGGAACAGCCGACCCTCACCAATGACAGACTGTCTGATCTGTTCAATAAGTTTCAATGATTTTGTCTGTTCGGTATTTTCTGCGGCCATTCTGTTTTCCTTGACTTTTAGATTATGGCCGGGCAGCATTATGGCCGGGCGGCATTATGGCCGGGCAGCATTATGGCTGGGCAGCGGTCAAATCACCGTGACGTGAGCTGAACAAAAACTGATAGTTTCCACTCCGGAAACGGGCCGTCCACAAGGGCTGCACTATCTTTGACAGCGTCAGTTTTCTCTAATTTCTGAATAGGCCGCCATCATCAGATCATTTTATCGATTATTATACTAATATTATCCCACAATAAGTCAAGCAGTGCTACATCAGCTATATAAAAGTATATTATTTCCTGTTTATCAATATATTATTAGAATAATATTCTTCTTTATGTCTTGTTGACCCTGCTCTTGACAACCCTGTTCCCTCTCAGGAGAAATGCGGGAAAATAATTCCGCTATCACCATTATGGCAACAAGGAAATTTGCTGTTTTTTTCTGGATTTCGGAGATTGTCATACCTTTCCTGACAAAATATCTGATAAAAGCCCAAACAGTCGTTTATTTTTTTTACCGCTTATGTATCATGCTGCCGTGATTCACCTGATTCAATTGACAGCAGCGCCGTCATGAGGTAACTGTAATTATATTGCGCTGCAACAAAGATCGAAGCTATTGAGTGACCTGTAAGAACAGTATTTAGGAAATATCATTACTTGAATGATGGGAGAAGACCCACGATGAAGATTTTAGTCCCGGTGAAACGGGTGATTGACTATAATGTAAAAGTCCGGGTGAAGGCTGATAACAGCGGGGTCGAACTCGCCAATGTCAAGATGTCGATGAACCCTTTTGATGAAATTGCGGTCGAGGAAGCACTACGACTCCGCGAAGCGGGGACCGCAGAGGAAGTCATTGTGGTTTCCATTGGCCCGGCACAGGCACAGGAAACCCTGCGGACGGCGCTGGCGATGGGGGCGGACCGGGCCATTCTGGTCAAGACAGACGAGGCGGTCGAACCGCTCGCTATCGCAAAAATCCTGAAGGCAATAACGACCGAAGAAGAACCGGGACTGGTATTGCTCGGCAAGCAGGCGATTGACAATGACTGCAATCAGACCGGTCAGATGCTGGCGGCACTGCTTGGCTGGCCTCAGGGAACTTTTGCCTCCAAGGTCACCCCCGCAGAGGGACATGTTGATGTCACCCGGGAAATTGATGGCGGGCTTGAGACGGTCAGGCTTGATCTGCCAGCGGTAATCACCGTGGATCTCCGGCTTAATGAACCGCGCTATGCCTCCCTGCCCAACATCATGAAGGCAAAGCGCAAACCGCTGGCAACCAAAGAACCGGCTGATTATGATGTCGATACCAAGAGACGCGTGATCACGCTGAAGGTGGAGGAACCATCCAAACGCGAAGCGGGGATTATTGTTGAGAATGTGGCGGAACTGGTCACCAAATTACGTGACGAAGCGGGAGTAATCTGAAGATGACATCACTGGTAATTGCCGATCATGATAATAATGGCTTGAAAGACAGCACCCTGAACGCCGTCACGGCGGCGACGAAACTTGGCGCCGTCGATATCCTCGTTGCCGGTTCCGGCTGTGCCGATGCCGCCGCCGCCGCCGCGAAAGTCGCAGGCGTCTCAAAGATTCTGGTGGCGGACAGTGCCGATTATGCCCATCCGCTGGCCGAAGTCATCGCCCCGCTGGTGGTCTCGCTTGCGGACGGCTATGACGCGATACTGGTTGCGGCAACGACATCCGGCAAGAATTTTATGCCGCGGGTGGCAGCTCTGCTGGATATGGCGCAGATTTCAGATATAATTTCGGTCGAGAGTGCCGACAGCTTCAAGCGGCCAATCTATGCCGGTAACGCCATTGCCACCGTGCAATCAAGCGATGCCAAAAAGCTGATCACGGTTCGGACGACAGCCTTTCCGGCAGCAGCGACCACAGGCGGGACGGCCATAATTGAACCGGTAACCCCGGTGGCCAATCCCGGGATTTCACACTTTGTCGGGGCGGAACTGTCCAAGTCCGAACGCCCTGAGCTCACCAGTGCCAAAATTATTATCTCCGGGGGCCGGGGGATGGGCAGCGGTGAAAATTTTGCTCTGGTCGAGGCCGTCGCTGACAAGCTCGGCGCGGCGGTCGGTGCTTCGCGCGCAGCAGTGGATGCGGGCTTTGTCCCCAATGATTATCAGGTCGGGCAGACCGGCAAGATTGTCGCTCCCGATCTTTATATCGCTGTCGGTATTTCAGGGGCGATCCAGCATCTGGCCGGGATGAAAGACAGCAAGGTTATTGTCGCAATCAACAAGGACGAAGAAGCACCGATTTTTCAGGTTGCCGATTATGGTCTGGTTGCGGATCTGTTTCAGGCCCTGCCGGAACTGGAAAAAGCACTGTCCTGAGAAGTTTGATGAGTATGCTGCGGGATAAATTCAACCCGCGACGCTGGTAAATAATAAAGAGAGAAACGCACAATGGTACAACATGTCGGAATTATAGGCGCGGGCCAGATGGGTAATGGGATTGCCCATGTGTTTGCGGTTGCAGGATATGACGTTCTGCTGAGCGATGTTAACACAGATGCCCTGCACAAAGCCCTGGCCAAAATTGAAACCAATCTTCACCGCCAGATTACCAGAGGATTTATTTCAGATGACGACGCCAGGGCGGCGCTGACCCGGATCAAGACGACAGACCGGCTGGCGGCATTTTCCGCGGTTGATCTTGCAATTGAAGCGGCGACCGAAAATGAAAAAGTAAAAATTGCCATTTTTCAGGACTTATGCCCGATTCTGAAGGCGGATGCCATTCTGGCAACCAATACCTCGTCGATTTCCATCACCCGGCTGGCGTCAACCACGGATCGTCCGGAAAAATTTATCGGCCTGCATTTTATGAACCCGGTGCCGGTGATGAAGCTGGTCGAGCTGATCCGGGGTATCGCCACCAGCGAAGAAACCTATCAGATTGCGGAAAAATTTATCCGGAAAATCGGCAAGACTTCCGCTAATTCGGAAGATTTCCCGGCCTTTATCGTCAACCGGCTGCTGCTGCCGATGATTAATGAAGCCATCTATACTCTTTATGAGGGCGTTGGCTCGGTCGAGGCCATTGACAAGGCCATGCGGCTTGGCGCCAATCACCCGATGGGGCCATTACAGCTCGCTGATTTTATCGGACTGGATACCTGCCTGTCGATCATGCAGGTGTTGTATGAGGGGTTGGCCGATAGCAAATATCGCCCGTGTCCGCTGTTGGTAAAATATGTTGAAGCCGGATGGATTGGCCGGAAGGTAGGCCGGGGATTTTACGATTACAGCGGCAAGGAACCAACCCCGACCCGCTGATCAGGCCAGAAATATATCCCAGAGATTCCTCCCCGGATTCCCCCTTTGTCGCAGACGGTGTTCAGATGGGACGGCCTCTAAGAGCCGAATTTTTTGTCTGTCAGAAAGCCCTGATACATATGGATGCCAACGGCTTTGCCAAATTCAAGAGCGTCCTCGGTATCACAATGGCACAGGATAATCCGCATCTTGCCCTGCGCGGCAATGGCAGAAATTATCTTGTCCTCCATCGGCCCGCCCAATAACATTTTATAGTCCGCATTCCAGCCTATTTTGAGGAAATCGACCTCCAGAAGTTCCCGGTCCAGAACCATAAGCGCGTTTATATCCATGGCGTCCAGACTGATCCGGCAGCCCGCCCGGGCCAGTTTATCCCGGGCATCATAAAATTTCTGAATATCGGAGATCACATCAAACAGTTGCATTTCAAAAATTAGCGGCTGGTTACGCCCGGTTCTTAATTTTGATATAAAATCATCAAATACCGGGGTGAAAACGGTTTCCACATTGATATTTACACTGATGGCCTGTCCCGGGGGCAGGTCTTTTTCGATGAGGGCCTGTAATAATTTACGATCAAACGTCCGGGTCAACCGCTGAAACAGCCATTTATCCGCCAGCATATCATAGCCCGGCAACAGCTTTTTGCGGATTTCCTCAACCGAGATATAATATTCAACAAATATTGGCTGGGGTTTCGACTTGCCCACGATCACATAGGCCGGCTGATCCGCCATCATACGAAATATTTCCATATTAATTAAATTTCGTTCCAGCTGGTCCAGCTGAACCGGGCCCATGGGAACCACGGCAATATCCTGCTGTGACCGGGGAATATAGCGTGATACCAGCACCTCTGCCGGTTGCGGTTGTGGTTCCGAATTATCATCCCGGTCGGACAGCTGGTCTTTCAGATCATTGACCATTGATTTTAAACTGGGGGCGACAGACAGCTTCTGTTCCACCGGGTCTTTAAGATGCCCGATCATCTTCAGGAACCGATCCAGATCCTGATCAAGATCATACCAGTCGCACAGGTCGTCATCATGGCCGGCGGCAATATACTGCTTGAC
>JAADGA010000052.1:0-3688 GCA_013152615.1 Alphaproteobacteria bacterium | reverse complement strand
ATATCAAGCTCGGCCAGCGAACAATGCTTGCAGATAAAAACCACATCGAAATTTCTGGTCCAGAAAAGCTGACCATTTTTCTTCTGAACCAGCTTGTTAAAAGCGGTCGCAATCGCCCGGCGGTGATAGGGTTGCTTGTGCGAGCGGTCCATCAGGGAGAAATGCATATGGATACCGCGATAGTCGGCAGGGTGTCGCTTGACCTGACGCATGGCCGACATAAGCTCATCAACCTGACACGGTGGCGCAGAACTTTCCTTATAAGCTGTATTTTCCATAGGCCACAAAACTCTATTCGCCGTAAAATAAAAAAACTATCCGGGATTCGTCGAATTATACCGAATCCCGCTACTGGATCCATTTTAGCCAGAATTTAGTTAAAAATTGGTTCTTTATCCGCATCGTAACGGATTAATAATGAAATGGATTAAAACCCCGACCCGGAATCTACCCCGGAATCTACCCCGGAATTTACTCCGGAATTTACTCCGGAATTTACCCCGAGATTTACCCCGGAATCTACATTGTGTGCAGCCACCAGGCATGTTCATTTATCGAATAATATGGCCGGTAATGTAATACGGATTTCGCCAGCGCGACATAAGGAATCTGATTATCCAGTATCAGGCGTTTGCCCTTAAAATACACCACCAGCAACGCATGGGCAATATTGAGGCTGGTATCGCGCACCACGACAATCCGCATGTTGTCAACATTGAACCCCAATTCTTTCAACGACACATATTTGGCGATGGCATAATCTTCACAATCCCCGTCTCTGGTTAAAAACTGGCGGATGGATTCCCAATAATCCTGCACATGCCAATTAACAATATCAGTGATATAGGGATATTTATTCATATAACTGTTGATCTCGGAAATCTGCCTGTCTACCGGTTTGTCCTTCAGAAAAGCCAAAAAACTGCGCCAGTCATCCATGTAGCATTTTCGTGAGACACCGTCGCGGCAGTTGCGTTCCTGAACCACCTTGTTCGCGAGGTCTTTTTTAATCCGGACCAACGCGCTATTCCATTTTTTAAAGGCCGACAGATCAGTGCTTTTGGTCTCATGAGAGCCAAACAGCCCCGGCCCTCTGGTGCTGGCGGCAGCCATATCGGCCCCGAAAAAAATCAGGGCGAAAAATATAAGCATCACACTGATATAATTCACTAATTTCAAGTAATCACCATACAAGGCTTGTCCGTATTCATTCTGGTCCACTCTATTAACCCGGCAATATTCAGGCGGCAATGCCCCGTCATATCACATTTAATAGTTTACGGCCCCACTATATACGAGGTAAGGTTACTAAATCTTAAAAAATAAATATTATTTTACTTGAAGCCCGCAAGCGCAGAACGGATTATTTTCATGAGTTTACGACCAAATATCGCCGGTACGGCCCTGGCCGTGACAATTGTTATCGCCGCCTCGGTGGCGCTGTTTCTGGCGCTGCGCTTTGCCAAATCCGAGGCAACCCGGGACAGTCTGGTATGGCAGCGACAGATGGCCGTTGTCATCAACAGCCGCGAGGCGGCGGTGCAGGAATGGCTGAATGCCCAGAAGAAAGTCATCAGTCGGCTGGCGGATAATCCTTCTCTGCGGATTTACCTCGGCACGGTTGAAACCGCGAAAACCCCGTCGGCACCCGGAAAATACCAGCCTCAGGATACTCTCGCCATAACCGCCTATCTCGGCAATCAGCTCAAGGCGGCGGCGCTGCAAAATGACTATGTGACCGAGGTCAATCCGGCGTTCCGGGTCAATGCCAATTTAACCAGCCCGGAGGTTTCGGGCATTGCGCTGACCAATCCCCGGGGCAGGATCATTGTCTCCACCCCGAATATCCCGCCGGTCATGGGCGCGGTTAAAGCTTACCTCAAGCGCGGCGGGACCGGCGATGTCGTAATTTTCGGCCCCTATTCCAACCTGTCTTCCGGCAAAAAAGGCGGGGCCACCATTGCCATTATCGCCCCGGTATTCGGGGTTCAGGAGGATAGAACCACCCCGGCCATCGGCTTTGCCGTCGGCATCAAGCTTCTGAACAAAAGCTTTTTCCAGAAACTTGTCCAGCCCGGAGAAATAAGCAAGACCGCCAGAAATTATCTGGTCCGCAGGAATAAAACCACGATAGAATATCTGTCACCGCTGAGGAGCAGCAATGGCGACCTCAATCCGCCTTTGAGCATACTGCTGGCGGCCAATCCGGCATCACTCGCCGCTGCCTATGCGGTGAAAAACGCTCAGGCAGAAAGCGGCGGCTTCGCTGAACGCATTGATTATAATGGCCGGAAAGTTCTGGTTACCGGTCGGAAGATTACCGGAACCGATTGGGTTCTGGTCCGGACAGTGGCCTCGCAAGAGGTTCTGGGCGCGATCAAGGCCCGCGAAAGAAACTTTATCTGGATCGTCGGGCTGATTATTCTGGCGGTGACGATATTCATCCTGCTGGTCTGGCGTCACGGCGTATCAATCCGGATCAGGAAAGCCGCCGAACGACAGGCCGCCCTCACCCGGAAATACGAAAAGCTCAGCCATTTCCTGCGCATCGTCACCGATAGCCAGCCGACCATGATTACCGCCGTGGACAGTCAGGGCTACTATACCTTTGCCAATGCCGAGGCGACGATGAATACCGGAATCAGCAACCGGGATATCATTGGCCGCAAAGCCACGACCATCACCAGCCCGCTCAAATCCCCCAAAACCGAAATTTATTGTCATCAGGTTCTGGAGAAATCAACGGCGATTTCGGTCATCGAAAAATTGCCGGAAAATGATAAAACCATCAAATCCGACTATGTCCCGCTGCCGGTTGATCACCAGATGGGGGTCCTGATCGTCACCGAAGATATTTCCCCGCTGGTTCAGGAACGCGAACGGCGGGAAAAGGCGTTGAAAAATCTGGTCAATACCCTGACGATGGTGATTGACAGCCGTGATCCCTACAGCGCCCGTCATTCCGAACGCGTCGTCCGGGTAACCCAGGCGATAGCCAATGAAATGAATGTTGACGACCTGACACAGGAAACCGCCAATGTCGCCGGTGCGCTGATGAATTTGGGTAAAATTCTGGTGTCACGGGAATTATTAACCCGGCCCGGCGGCTTATCCCGGGACGAACTGGCCACCGTCCGCTCCAGCATCATGAAAACGGCGGATATGCTGGAGCGGGTCGATTTCGACGGCCCGGTGGTCATGACCCTGCGTCAGGTCAGCGCCCATTGGGACGGCTCCGGATTACCAAAGGATTTATGTGGGCCGAATATCCTGTTATCCGCCCGGATTGTGGCGGTGGCCAATGCCTTTGTCGGCATGTCAAGTGCGCGCGCCCACCGCGCCGGCATGGATATGGCCAAGGCCGCGCTATTGCTGCTGGATGATGCCGACCGGATTTATGACCGCAAAGCCGTCACCGCGCTGATGAATTATCTGGAAAATAAAAACGGTCTGGAAAAATGGCAGGATTTCGGCAAACCATTGCTTTAACCTTCCGTTTCGACTTTAGCGATTTTAGCGGATATGCCGGTATCCTCAATCGCCTTTTGCAATGCCTTCAGGTCAATATGCGGCAGGGAAAACAGGTCACGCCATTGGCGGTGTGGCTCATAAAGTATCGCTTCATCAGCCCCGCTGGCGGCAATAAGCCGGGGTAATTCGGCGAAATCCTCGGGTTCCGAGGCCACCA